>JAVCCD010000322.1 GCA_030765665.1 Candidatus Tenebribacter mawsonii
TCGGTTGCAGTGAGACCTTTGGCAAAAACAGCAAGAGTAGTTTTTTCATTAGCAGGATACACATAGACCGCAGAACCGCAGTTTATTCCATCGAGATAGCTCATATATGTCAATGATGCTTGTGGTGATTTTACTTGAACAAGCCCCGCTGGATTAAAGAAAACAGCATCTGCATCATTAGAAAGTCCTGTATACGCATTTCCCATTGCCGCAGCTCTGGCAGAATAATTAACCTTTAAAAAAGTAAAGCCGCTTGTACCGGCATTCTCATTTTCAGCAACTAACAAAACAGAGCAAAACATTATTATTATTAGTATCAAGCACTTCTTCATACTTCAATCTCCTTAAGAATTGCAAACAGCTCATCTTTTGTTTTGGCATTAAAAAGCAGCTCCCTGTTTTCATCAACCCTTAGGAAGTTTGATATTCCACTTAAAACTTTCATATATTCTTCCTTTGCATTTTCGGGAACAGCAATCATAAAAATCACTTTTACATCTTCATCGTCAACCGAGTTAAACGGAAGTTCATTGTCAAGCACATAAACAGCTATATTTAATTCTTTAACAAGATTTGAACGAGCATGAGGAATAGCTACCTTTCTCCCAATACCTGTCGTCATTAAATTCTCACGTTCCATAATTGCTCTAAAAAAATCGTTTGTTGAAACTATGACATCATTTTTGTATAAGAATTCTACCATCTCTTCCAGACAGCTTTTCTTATCAAAAGCGTAATAATTTTGGACTATTAAATCTCGTGAAAATATCCCCATACAATAACCTTCTATAAGCATAACTGCTTTCAAACTCTTCCATTTATTTACTTGACTTTAAATAGTCAATTTTTTTTTGTGATGCTCTAAATTGGATAATGGAGAGGAATTAAATTATGAATTACAGAAACATTAGTAAAAAAACAATTATCACTTTAGCCGTAATATTTACATTTTTATCTTTATTTGCCGCAACACAAGTTGCTGACTCCACAGTTGTAGCAGAATTCAAAGGTGGCAAGATTACGATGGGTAACTTAAACAAACGTCTATCTCAAATACCACCAATGTATAAAGCTAAATACGAGACAGTAGATGGAAAGAATGAACTTCTTGATATGATTTGCACAGAAGAGGTCTTTTATTTAGAAGCTCTCGCTCAGAAAATCATGGATCAAGACAACTTCTTCGATAGAATTGCTGATCAAGTAAAAAATACATATTTTTCTGAATATAGGAAGGACCTTCTAAAAGATGCTATCTCCCTTACTGATGAAGAGAAAAGAGCATATTTCAAAGAAAATCATGACCAGTATAAAGATCGAACATTTGAAGAAGCAGAGAAAATGATCGAGACAAAATTAAAACCTGAAAAAGAAAACGCTTTTATTGAAAAGAGAAAACAAGAACTTATCAAGAAATATGATATCATGATTAATTATGATGTTTTACTAAAAATAAACATAACTGCACCCGATAGTAACGAAGTAATAATTGATGAAAAAATCATTACCTCTTCTAATCCTGAAATCAACAGGACAGTAGGTGATCTAATCGCTACTCTTGATATTTTATCAAAACGTACCCAGATCTCACTGCGTACAGATGATGGCAAAAAACAATACATCGAGAAACTTGCGAAATCTGATGTCTTCTATCTGGATGCTCTAGAAAAAGGCTATGACAAAAATCCAATGATAGCTGCAAATGTAAATCAAATCGAGCGAAATATGGCTCTACGAACAGTATACAATATCTTGGTTGTTGAATCTATTGATACAAGTGATGAAAAGTTGCAAGAGTACTATAACACAAACATCAAAGAATTCAGCACACTCGCTCATAGAAAGATTCAGACATTTGGTTTTGACACAAAAAAAATTGCTGTTAAAATGCGAAAAACAATTAAAAAATTAATCAAGAAGAATAAAGAAGCTGAGATAGTTGCACTCATTGCAGAAAACTCTGTATATCCAAAAGGTGATGGAATATTAGATCATATTTATGATAACGGTATTATCCCGGGGATGGGAAAGGATCAAGTTTATTGTGATATGGTTTGGAAAACAAAACCGGAAGATCTTAGTGATATTTTCCAAAATTCAAAAGAGAAATATGTTTTCTTTAGAATATTAGAAGATGTGGTTGCTACTGCAAAGCCCTTTGAAGAGGAACAAGCTGCAATAAAAAAATCATTGATGAGAACTCTATCTAAAGAAAAATTCGAGAATGTAAAAAAGAAACTTGAAACTAAATTTGCTTTAGTTACATACCCCGACAGAATGATCGTAAGACTTTCTGCAGAAGAGTATTTTAATAAAGCGGAAGCAGCTCAAAAAAGAAGAAGATTTAATGATGCAATATTCTATTATGATGAAATCATGAAATATCATAAGAACAATAAGGATGATTACAAAGCGATGTTCATGAAAGGATTCCTCTATGCTGAAGAACTTAAAGATACTGATAATGCGATTGCAATATTTGAAGAATTCCTCACTTCGTATCCAGAAGGTGATCTTAGTGAATCAGCTCAATATATGCTTTCATCATTAAAAAACAAAGAAGATATGATCGAATCAATAGAGTTTGAAGAAAAATAAATCTTTTTATCAAAGTGAGGAGGCTGTATGTTTTATAGAGGAGATAAGCTAAAAGAAGTATTTCTCAAAGCTAAGAAAGACAGATTTGGTATTGTTGCGTCCAATGTGGTTTTTGATAGTGCTATTAGAGGTGTCATCCAAGGATATGAAGCACAAAAGTCCGATGGACTTCTCCAGATGAGTTCCGGAGCTGTAAAGTTCGCTGCCGGTGATACAAAAGATATTGAAGCAGGTGCTCAAATGATCTCTTCGATGATCAAGATCATCTCTTCTCAATACAAAAATTCCGGCATTGGACTTCATATTGATCATGCTACTCCAAATTATTTTGATTTTGTAGTATACTGTATAGAAAACGATCTGGTCTCGTCTGTAATGATCGATGCTTCCAAAGAAAATTTTCAAGAAAACATCCGCATCTCTAAAGAAGTTGTTACAATTGCCCACAAGCATGGAGTTTTAGTGGAAGGTGAAATAGGTTACATTAAAGGAGCTGAAGACGAAATCGTATCAGATACTGAGCTTTATACATCTCCATCCGAAGCGCTAGAGTATGTCAAGAAAACTGGTGTTGATCTTTTTGCAGCTTCTGTAGGCACAAATCATGGAGTTACAAAAGGTGCTCAAATCACACTCAAACTAGACCTTATAAAAGAGATCGATGAGCTATTGATAAACAACAATGTAGAGACAGGCATTGTCCTTCATGGAGCGTCAGGATTAACTGCTAAACAACAAATAGATGCAATTAAGAATGGTGTTGTAAAGATAAACAAAGATACTCGTTATCAAATGGAATTTGCAAAAGCAACTCAAGCTTATTGGGAAAAAGAAAAAGATGCTATTGTGAAACCAAATGACATGAACGAAATAGATTATACAATTGATAAAAGCCGATTTGATCCTCGTAAATGGCTCATTCATAGTGAAAAAGCCATGCAGAGCGCTGTAGAAGAATTAGTTCAAATTACTGGCAGTGCCGGCAAATCAATCTTATTATAAAGGAGCGAAGATGAAAAATATTGCAATTAACGGTTTTGGAAGAATTGGAAGACTTGTCTTCAGGGGATTTCTTAATAATGATAAATACAAGGTTGTTGCTATCAACGATCTTATGGATATGAAATCATTGGTATATTTGCTTAAACATGATTCTGTTCATGGGATCTTAAAAAATACAATAGAAGTTAAAGAAGGTGCAATTGTCGTTGATGGTGTTGAGGTTAAAGTATTCAGCGAAAGAAACCCAGAAGAACTTCCCTGGAAAGAGTTAGATATCAATGTTGTAGTTGAGTCAACTGGAATTTTCCGCTCAAAAGAAGGTGCTGCAAAACATCTTACAGCGGGTGCGAAAAA
>JAVCCD010000099.1 GCA_030765665.1 Candidatus Tenebribacter mawsonii
AACCTTGTAATTGTTAACTCTAGAGATTTCTGAAAGAAACGATTCCAAGGTTTCCTGAAAGAAGCGATTGAAGGGTTTTATTCCTTTGGACTATACTGTCTTTTAAGCCACTGGCTCAAGCCATCCAATCCTGGAAATAGAACGCGTTCCGTAATATTTGCCTGATCAAGTTTGTCACGAATCTCCCATTTCAAGGTTTTAGGAATTATTATCTTCATCCAGATATCGGGATGTTTTAGCAGCCACTCATCCATTGCTAACTGCGGATTAGATGAGATCGAGAAAAAGGCAAACTGATTGATAAAACGATCATCAATAGAAGGTGGTTCAATGAAAAGTGTAAAATCTTCTTTAGAGAGTGTGGTAAAATCATTTAATGAATTTAGATGTTTAACAAGCATTTTACTGGTGAATACATTTGCTCCTTCACTTTGTAGTTCATTTTTGAGGGTCTCCGGAACAAATTTATTAACAGCAATATAATCAACAGCCCAAATCACGCCGTCAATATCAAATTTCTCGATATTCTCAGTAGCAAAATGAGTTGCAATATAGGGTGAATACGTCCAATCCATAAGCCGTGTAGGAAGCCCATGATGTTGAGCAACCGAGAGCCAATGCCAGATCGAATCATGTTCCACAACATTCTGATGTGCATATTTACTAAAATTTCTTAATAAGTGATTTTCTAATTGTGGATAATCTCCACCCAGCCGCATCAGAGTAGTTTCCAATTTATAATTCATGTCGGATAATCCCCTGAAAGCGAATTTAGATCTGTATCTTCCAATTTTAGGATTCCAAGAATTTTCGAATAACTTCTCCTGAAGGTCGTTCCAACTTTTTACAGTATACTCATTCATTTTAAAAATCCAATCCTGCTCCAATGGCAAAAATTGGTGCTGCACCAAAGGAACCATTTTTTGGAGTGGCCATCTCTATTCCCACTTCCGGTCTAATGTAAAGCGGACCCAGCTCAAGTGATATTCCTCCAACCACGCCCAATCTATTTAGCATAAATGTTTCATCAATATCAGCTTCAACAATGGAAATAAAATCTGCGCTGTATCTTATCATTCCGGTAAAAGCCAGAGCTTCTCCAACTCTATAAGTAGCCAGAAAAGGAATTTCAAATCCATACGAAGTTATTTCAGCAATTTCAATGAAATTATCCTCTCCTTCTTCATCGTCAGATTCTGTGGTTACATATGTTAGTCCCGGCATTATTGCCAGAAAAACATTTTCACTATCATTTGGAAGTCGATGTTTTATATACCCTTTGAATCCTGCTCCTCCAAATGATACCCAGATCTTGCCATTAATGTCCATATTTTCGGTTAAACCAAAGCCGGCTTTCATCCCGTATACAGGTAAAGATAGCAATCTTTTAGCATTGAAATTAGTAGAATCTGGATTTATACTCGTAATCAGCATTGTGGTGGTAAGGTCTAATCCATAACCATATTCAACACCAAATTTTGGATGACCCGGTTTTGTGGTTTCTGCTGTTTCCAGCATTGAAGTATTCATTACTGCACATCCTGATAAGAACATCATTAATACTACTAAATACAAACCTATCTTTTTCATAATACTCTCCTTGTTTTACTCACTATCAATTTTAATATGTTTTATAAAATTTTCTGCAGAATTCTGTTCAAATCTTAGTCTGTTTCTAGGATCAAATGAGCGATTCTCGCTATCACGTAATTCCAGATGCAGGTGGGAAGGTTTGCCGCTGTTACGAATGTTTCCAGTAAGCCCGGTAAGACCAACAACCGTATTTCTATCTACTGTTTGGTTGAGCTCAACAAACACTTCGTTTAAATGAGTATAGATGCTGGTAAATCCTTCCGGATAAAGGATTCTGATAGTTTTACCATATTCAATTTTTATTGAATCTATAATACCACCCCTTCTTTCACATTCAACTTGAACCAGATAGTGCGGATTATCACTCACTTCTGTAACAATACCAAAATTTGTAAGTGGATATACTGGGGTATTTTCTGGTACAAAAAGGTCTATCCCTTCGTGGATCCTTTTGCGTTCACTTGTTCCACGACCACATCCGTAATGATCTGACCAACGATTTTTGATATACTCCTTAATCAATTCATTAAAATCCATTCCATCTTTAAAGGGTGAACTATAATGATAAAATGTATCAATGAAATCTGCTGTGAAAACAACTACCGGCTCTTTAAACGAAGATGCCTTTATCGCAATCATGGAATCCGCTTCAGCAGTAAGGATAGTGATATTATCCAACTTTTTTTCCATGTATTTAATGTAAAAGAAATCGCTAATAACAATTATCAGTAAAATTATTATTATTATTGCTCGTATCAGGGATGCACTAATTTTCATAAAACCTCTTTTGTTCATATTTAATTTTCAACTTTATAATTTGAAGTTATTTGGCAATATTTTTCTATAAATGAGTATTGTAATGTGTGACACAAAGGTAGTTTATTGTTATTAATTTCATAGTATACTTGACAGTGAAACCACTGATAAAATATTTTGTTCGTCCGATCATCAAATAGTATAGAAAAATAAGGAGATAGAATGAAAACTGAAACTCCAAAAGCCGATATGATCAAGCAGGATTGGTATCTGGTGGATGCAAAAGATATGGTTTTAGGAAGATTAGCTACACAAGTGGCAACGATTCTTCGTGGAAAAAACAAACCATATTTTACTCCGCATCTCGATACAGGAGACTACGTAGTAATTATCAATGCTGAGAAAGTAAGGCTTACCGGAAATAAAGAATTACAGAAAACCTATAAACGTTATAGCGGTTATCCAGATGGACAAACTGTTATTCCATTCAAACGAATGATCCAGGAACACCCTGAGAGAATTATAGAACATGCTGTAAAAGGAATGCTTCCAAAGAACATCTTAGGAAGACAGATAATCAACAAGCTTAAAGTATACGCTGGGACCGAGCATCCTCACAAAGCTCAAACTCCCAAGCTACTCAATTTATCCAGTTAGGGAGATATCAAATGCAATATTTTGATGCAGTAGGAAGAAGAAAAACATCCGTTGCAAGAGTTCGCTTAACACCTGGAACAGGTAAACGCATTGCAAATAAGATCACAATGAAAAAACATCTTCAACGTGAAATTCTTGAGATGATCATTGAACAACCACTCAAACTTGTTGGTCTTTCCGATAAAGTTGATATTAACGTTAATGTTAATGGTGGTGGTCTTTCCGGGCAAGCTGGTGCAATCCGTCACGGAATAGCACGTGCTCTTGTTAAATATGATGAAGAATTAAAAAGCGAATTAAAGAAGAACGGATTCCTTACTCGTGACTCACGAATGGTAGAAAGAAAGAAGCCGGGTCAACCAAAAGCGAGAAAGAAATTCCAATTCTCTAAACGTTGATCAATTATTCAGTTTAAATATAATAAACTGATCACGCTATTCGGATATATGCAAAGCGGTGTTCGGCAACAGCCGAATTGAATTGCTGACAAAACCGAATAGGAGAAAAATAACCGTAAATAAAGGAGAAAAAATGTCTGTAGTAACAATGAAGTCTCTCTTAGAGAGCGGAGTACATTTCGGTCATCAAACTTATAAGTGGAACCCCAAAATGGATAAATACATTTTCATTAAAAGAAATGGTATCCATATCTTAGACCTTAAGCAAACCCTTGATGCAATCAATGAATCTTACATGTTCATCAAAGATATCGTTTCAAAAGGTGAAACTGTACTTTTTGTTGGAACAAAGAAGCAAGCACAAGAAGCTGTTATTAAAGCTGCAAAAAAATGTAGTGGATTCTATGCTTCAAACCGTTGGTATGGTGGAATGCTTACAAATATGAAAACTATCCGCCGCAGTATCGAAAAATTAGATTATTATGAGCAGATAGTTGAAGATGGAACTATTAATAGTTTCACAAAACTAGAAGCTACAAAGATGAAACGTGTTTATGATAAGATTCATTTTGGTCTTTCTGGAATCAGAGAAATGGATAAGCTTCCAGGTGCTATTGTTATCGTTGATATCATCAAAGAGAATATCGCACTTTTGGAAGCAAAGAAGCTTGGTATTCCAATTGTGGCCATGGTAGATACAAATGCAGATCCAGATTTTGTAGATTACGTAATACCTGCCAATGATGATGCAATCAGAGCTATCCAGCTTATCACTGATGTAATGGCAAATGCCGTTATAGAAGGGAAACAAGCTTTACTCGAAGGTGCAGATATAGTTGTTCCGGAAGAGAAGAAAGAAGTAGAACCTGCAAAAAAAGTTGCTGAAAAAGTTGTTGAGAAAGTGGCTGAAAAACCAAAAAGAGAAGCTAAAGAGACAGTAAAGAAAGAAGCAGTAAAGGAAGAAGTTTCTAAGCCAGCAAAGAAAGTAACAAAGAAAGCAGAAGTTAAAGAGACTGAAGAGAAGCCAAAAAAAGAAACTAAAGCAACGGTAAAGAAAGAGACAAAAAAGGAAGAGGTTTCTAAGCCAGCTAAGAAAGTAACAAAGAAAACTGAAGTTAAAGAGACTGAAGAAAAACCAAAAAAAGAAATTAAAGAAACACTAAAGAAAGAGACAAAAAAAGAAGAAATTTCTAAGCCAGCTAAAAAAATAACAAAGAAAACTGAAAAAGAAGCTTAGTTAAAAGATTTATATCAGGAGAAAAATATATTATGAGTATCTCAGCAAAATTAGTTATGGAACTCAGAGGAAAAACTGATGCAGGCATGATGGACTGCAAAAAAGCTCTTATCGAAACAAATGGAGATCTGGAAGCTGCAGCTGATTACCTTAGAGAAAAGGGTATTAGCAAAGCTGCGAAAAAGGCGAGTAGAATTGCTGCTGAAGGACTTGTTTTCAATGCAATTTCTGCAGATGAAAAACAAGCAGCACTTGTAGAATTTAATTCCGAAACTGACTTTGTAGCAAAAAACGAAGAATTTAAAGGTTTTGGAAATCTACTTACAAAGCTCGTTCTTGAAAATGATTTGAAAAATGTTGAAGAACTTAACACTTTTGAAATTGATGGATCTACTATTGACACAATACTCAAGGGAATGATTGCCAAAATCGGTGAGAATATGAATATCCGCCGTTTTGCAAAAGTAACTTCTGATGATTTTGTATCAACATATCTTCATATGGGTGGAAAAATTGGTGTCTTACTTCACATGAAAGGTGACGTGACAGAAGAAAATAAAACCAAAGCAAAAGATGTTGCAATGCATGTTGCTGCTATGGCTCCAGACTTCCTTGATAAATCTGAAGTTACACAAGAAATTTTAGATAAAGAAAGAGCAATACTTAAAGCTCAACTCATTGAACAAGGAAAACCAGAGAAAATTATAGATAACATATTAATTGGTAAAATGAATAAATTCTTCGAGGAAAATTGTCTTCTTCAACAGAAATTTGTAAAAGATGATAAAATAATCGTTGAGAACTATCTTGGAGACTTAAAGGTAGAATCTGTTATACGCTTTAAACTCGGTGAAGGATTAGAAAAAAGGAATGAAGATTTTGCTGCTGAAGTTGAAGCACAAATGAAAAGTTAATTAATCTGTAGGAGAAATCTGATGAGAAAATATAAACCTGAAAAAATCCACAAAGTTATTTTTAAAATTAGCGGAGAAGTTCTTGCCGGTGAAAAAGGTTTTGGTATTAACATGCAATGTGTTGAAAAACTCATCGAAGATCTCATCTCAATTAGAAAAGCAGGATATAGCATAGGTATAGTTTTGGGAGGAGGAAATTTCTTCCGAGGTGTTTCTGAAGTTGGGAAGCACATCAATAGATACACTGCGGATAACGTAGGTATGCTGGCAACAATTCAGAATGCTTTGATAATGAGTGGACTTCTTCAGAAAAAAAATTATCGTACAGAAATATATTCAGCAATTCAGGTTGATAAAGTAGCTAAATTTTATACTCCAAACAGAGCAACAACTTCCCTCAATGAAGGAAAGATCTGTTTCTTCTGTGGTGGTATTGGAAATCCATTTTTTACAACCGATACTGCAGCAATACTCCGAGCTATCGAATTAAATGCCGATATCGTTCTTAAGGGAACAAAAGTGGATGGTGTTTATAGTGCAGACCCTGTTAAGGATAAAAATGCCAAATTTATTGCTGACATTACTTTCTCTGAAGTTCTTGATAAAGAATTACATGTAATGGATATGACCGCTTTTTCTTTAGCCCGTGAAAATAATATGCCGATCAAAGTGTTTAACATCACTAAAAAAGGCAGTTTAAAAGATGCAATTTTGAAAAAGGAAATTGGAACATTCGTACATAAGTAGGGAGTTATCATGCAAGAATTAATACAGAGTCTTACAGAGAAAATGGAAAATGCATTCGATTCAATGCTTAAACATTATTCTAGAATCAGAACTGGTAGAGCAAATTCATCTGCTTTAGATGATATCAAAATTGATTATTATGGAGCTCCAACTCCTATTAAACAACTTTGCAATATTTCTATCCCTGAGCCAAGACTAATTGTAATCCAGCCCTGGGATAAATCTATACTTGAAGTGATTGAGAAAACTCTCCTCTCATCAAATATTGGAGTAACTCCAGATAATGATGGAAATGTTATCCGCCTTCCATTTCAACCTTTAACAGAAGAGACAAGATTAGATATTGTAAAGCAGATAAAGAAAATGGCCGAAGAAGGCAAAATAGAGATCAGGAATATTCGCCGTGAAGGAAATGAAACAGCTAAGAGCATGGAAAAAAAAGGTGTGATCAGCGAAGACAACATGAAAGATCTACAAATTGATATTCAAGAACTTACAGACAAATGGGTTAATAAAATGACTGAAGCTGCCAAATCTAAAGAAACTGAGATTATGGAAGTATAGGCGCTTATTATAAAAAAATAAATTGAAGGAAAAATTATGGCTTACATAATAACTTCTGAATGTGTGAAATGTGGTGTTTGCCTGGATATATGCCCCACATCTGCCATCATTGAAAGTGAAGAACAGTTCATGATAACGGATGCATGTGTAGATTGTGGCAAATGCGAAGAGGTTTGTCCTATCGATGCTATTAAAAATGTTAAGATGAACGGACAATAAAAAATTTACATCAGATATTATTAAAGCTCGAATTTAATTCGGGCTTTTTTTTATTTCAATATCAATTTTACCAAAGCTTCCCAACTATATTTTTTGTTTTCAGCATGAATATTCTTAACCAGTTCTTCCTGATCCAATTCGAAATAACGAACAATCGCATCGGCGAAAGATCGTTCAGTAACATCAGTAGCCATAATTCCGGTTTTCTTGTCTAGCACCAGTTCTGCCAGGCTACCAACAGGAGTTGCGACTGCACCAAGTTCCATGTCGTATGCTATTTGCACAACTCCACTCTGGGTTGCACTAATGTAAGGCAAAGCCAAAACATCGGCAGTTTTGTAATATAATTCTACTTCTTCATTTGTAGCAAATTCATTATGGAATGTCACCTTATCTTCTAGATTCAGTTTTCTAATCAAATCTAAGTAAACAGAATCGTCTCCATAAACCTCTCCAACTATCATTAAATGTGCATCTGGAAGTTCTTCTAGAATCATCTGAAAAGATCGAATTAATAAATCTAAACCCTTATATGGTTTAATATAACCAAAGAAGAGAATTACTTTCTTCTTTTCAACATACAATTTCTTTCTTGCAGTTTTTTTGGAATAATTTCCTAGATTATAGCAATTATAAATTGGATGTAAACCTTTTACAATTGTTGCTTCTGGTAGTAATTTTCTTGCATCGTTATAAACAGAATCAGACATCGTAATGAGTACATCAGCTTTTCCAAGTGCATATTTCGTTAATTTTTCTGCAAAATACCATTTTTCATGAAAAACAATATTATCAATTACATAAATAACTCTAATATTATCCTTTTTTAATCTACGGATTATCCAGCCAAATGCCGGAGCAAAAAATGGAATCCAATATTTAAGGATAAGTATTTCCGGTTGCCATTGCTTTATCTTCTTAATAGCTGAAAACCATGTTAATGGATTGTAAGGGATTATTATAGGTTCAATGTTCAAATCCGGGATTGTTTCACTGTGATCGACCTGATCTTTACCAGGAAATATAATTTTAGGGTACTGCTTAGAAAATGAAAATATTTTTATTTCATGTTCCTTTTGCAGCTCCTTAGCAAGCAACATGTTAAATTGGGCAATTCCTCCTCGCAAAGGATAGGCTGGTCCTAACAATCCTATTTTCATGTAATCAGCAGTTGTTCAATTGCTTCTAACACTAAGTCAGGCGAGATGGTACTCATACATTCAATTTCACAGGTGTTTTTATAACACCCCAGGCATGTTTTATCAGATGGTTCTAATATTGTTCCAAGACCATAAAGTTCAAATTCATGCTTATTGAAGATATTATTAAGTAGTACTAATTTCTTTCTGTAACCGATAGCAATATGCATTGCCATGGTCACAGAAGTTACAATAAGATCACATTTATTCATCAACTTTAAAAAATCTTTCATGTCAAAATAACCAAAATATATAGCCTTAGAACTAGAAGCAATTTCTGTATTCATCTCATGCTCAATAGGACCACCCAATAACAGCGGAATATATCCTATATCATGTAATTTATTAGAAATTTCAATCCAATTTTTTTTACCCCAAAGTCTGGTTAACCAGCGAGTTCCACACCCAGTATTTAAACCAATTATCTTCTCATCTTCAGCAAGATTAAATTTTACATCCGTTTCAGGAAGATCTAGAATGTATTGTTCTCCTTTGAATTCATACCCGAACATTTCAAAGATCTCTTGGGGATAACTTTTATGATTCTGCATACAGAGATCATCCCATAAACCTGTCTGCCATTTGTGTCCTGCATCAACATCTGCAGGATGGCACTTGCCAAAATCATCAGGAAGATATCCTTTTTTTTCAGTTGCTTTAATACTTTTAGCCAACGCCAATGCATGCCTGTCTTTATCCAAATTAACCAGTAAGTCAAACTCACGACTCTGTAACCAGATTATATTTTTCTCACTCCAATTCAGGGTTGTATTCACATATTTTTCAGGTATAAATAGAGGTGAATCTGTTAACCATGTAATTTGTGCATTTGAAAATTCAGCACGTAATTTATGTAAAATTGGAGTGGTTCGAATCACATCTCCTGCGGCTCCTAATTTGATAATTAGAATACGTTTCGTAATTGGAATAAAGTATTCACAACCTGTGCAATGTACTCCACTTTTTTTGTGTGGTAGGCAGGGGATATCCCCTTTAAAGTGGAGACAATTATTTAAGATCTTCATTTCCTGTTTTTACTAATAAAATCTTTTTTCTCTTTATCTGTGATCACCACAGCTGCCATAAATTCATCAAACTCAATTTTGGGAGCCATTTCAGCAATACTATTTGCAATTTCCAAAGGCTTGGGAAAGCTGAGTGTATATTCTAATGATTTTTCTTCTTCATCAACAATATATTTCAACCGTATCATTTTGCGTTTGCCTTCATTCAATTCCATCTTTACTAACGATTCCCACAAAATATTCACACTTTTCTTTCCTAAATAGCGGAAAGATATCAACTCTTTGGTTAACTTGATTTTATTAAGAGAAAATAAATTTTTAAGAAAAGAATTAAGAGCAAGAAACATAATTGCAAAAGGAACAAATTGTGCAAATTTAGATGAATCAGCATCAACTTTATTAAAGATTAACCAAATTGAATATGCAATTGCAAGTGCTGCAAAAATTAGAGTAAACCAACGTATGAACTGATTGAATTTATAGATTCTAGGTAAACCTTTAGTTTTGTTTATATCGAGAAATTCTCCTAATTCGGCCATTCCAATTACCCTCTTTTACTATTTAGTTCTTCCAAAACTAATTCAGGTGCAGAAAAATTCTTAAAGATCTCTTCATCCAAACCTTCACCATGAAAATCACTTCCACCAGTTCTTATTAACATATTATTTTGAGCTATTTCATTATAGTGCAATACAGTTTCATCATTACATTTAGCGTAAAAAACTTCCATCCCGTCAATTCCGTATTTTATGATGTCATAAATATGTTCATCATTTCTTAAAGTATATGGGTGAGCCAGGACACTTACACCCCTAGCATTTCTGATTGCCTTTATAATTCTTTCTACACTGGGAGAAGCTTTGGGAACATAGGCATAACAATGTTCTCCCAAATATTTTTCAAATGCTTCGTATTTGTTTTTACAGAATCCATTCTCAATTAAAGCCCATGCCAGATGAGGACGACCAAGATAATTATTTTCACCTGCTCTTTCATATATCTGATCATGATCTAATACAACACCTTGCTCTTTCAATTTTTCAATCATCGAATTTGCACGATGAAACCGATTATCATAAATCACCCGTAATAACTCATTGATCTCTTCGTTATCTGTATCCAGATAATAAGCAAGAATATGCACATCACGGTTCTTATGAAGGCAACTTATCTCAACACCCGGGATGAGTTCAATATCCATCTCTCTGGCAATTTCTTTTGCATTGTGATATCCATCCAGATTATCATGATCTGTTATGGAAATCACACCGTGATCACTTTTTTTTGCTAATTCTAAAACTTCTCGAGGTGAATATATTCCATCTGAAAAATTTGTATGCACATGAAGATCTATCTTTTTCATCAAACTCCCATTTTTCTTATATTTTTATATATTGGAAATTTGAATTTGCAATATTTGTCAATGTAAAAGTTGTGATGAATTGTCTTTCTGACGTATCTTCTTCGTTGTTCTCACGCCTTCATTCAACAACGGTAGTGCAGGCAGGAAGAATCTCTATTCTTTACAATATTAAACAAATTTCTTAATCGTTATTAATTTATTCCTCTTTTCCTTCTTTACCTTTTACTATACCTGTAGATTTTGCAATAATCCATAATCCAAGAGCTATTAAAATCACAGGCCATCCAATATGGAAAAATTTCCAAAGATTAAATGGTGAAGATGACAACCCAACTAAAGTTAATATTCCACCTGGTATCAAAGACCACCAAAGAGTTTTACCTTTGTTTATACGATCTATAACATAGATACCAATAAAACCAAGACCTAATCCAATTGTGTTAAAGTGTGAAGAGTATCTGAATATTCCAAATTTGAAGCTACTTAATCCCAGCCCAACAATAATACAACCCGGAATTAATAATCCGTATGAATCTTTGTAAAAATAAGCTGCAATAAATAATCCACCCAGCAGCAACATAAATGAATTCTCATGGAATCCCATAAAAATTCTTAATCCTGAGATAGACAATCCTAAAAGTATAAGAATTATACCTGCAACAATTTGTCCTTCTCGCAATTCCTTAGTTCGCAGAAAACTCGTTTTAGCTGAAATTAATATCTGCTCACTCAATTTGGGAGAGAGTTCGTAAGAATTGATTAATTCATACAAAAACTCTCCCTCAAAACTT
>JAVCCD010000177.1 GCA_030765665.1 Candidatus Tenebribacter mawsonii
AAATCAATATTAAAATAGGAGCATTTCTTTTCAACACATTTCTGCAGTTATTTTTACGGATTAGTTACTTATTTCTAAAGATAGTTACGAATCAATAATTCCTGATTTCTCGGGGGATGGGTATAAATATACTGATATTAATAATTTATCAATGCTATGTCAAGATAGTACATACTGCATACATTTTAGAGCTTTTTGACTGTACATTAAATCTACTTAATTTGTTGATTCACAAAAAAAAGCTTGAATAAATATCAATGATTTTAGTTATTGCACAAACTTAAAATAATATATGAAATATATTTGGAGGAAGCAGAATGTTAGAAGGACTTAGAAGACACGCATCATGGATTGTTATTGTGATTGCTGCAGTATTTATTCTCTCAATGGCAATTGGTGGAATTAGTAGTATTTTCATAACAAAACCTTTTATTGGAAGTATCGCAGGTGAAAAGATCTATCCGAATGACTTTAGCGAATATTTGCAAAGAGCTTATTCAGGACATGCTCAACAGAATCCCGAGAAAGAGATTGATGAGCAAACAGCTAAACAAATTAATGATCAAACTTGGAACCAGCTTATTCAACAAACTCTATTTGATAAAGCTTTAAAAAAACGTCGTATAAAAATTACTGATGATGATGTTATTGAAGGATTAAAGAATCCATCAGAAGAGTTCACATCAATTCCTCAGTTTCAGACAAATGGTATATTTGATTATTCAATATATGAAACTATGCTTATGGAAAATCCTGAATTCGCAAATTATGCAGAAAGTAGAATTAGAGGAACTCTTCCTTATGAAAAGCTTTTTGAAGACGTGAAATCTGAAATTGTAGTCACACTGGAAGAAGTTGAACAACAATTTATTAAAGATAACAATCTTGCTGATGCAGATGTGATATTTTTTAATCCTAATAAGATAACAGAAGTTGAAGCTACAGACGAAGACATGCAGAAATATTACGAAGATAATAAAGAAGATTATAAAAAAGAACCAGCTAGAAAACTTAAATATGTTGCCGTAAATCTTGCACCGAGTGAAGCTGATAAAAAACTGGTCTTAGCAAAAGTAGATTCAATATATAATCTGGCAATTAACGGTAATGATTTTGCCGAACTTGCGATGAAATATTCACAAGGACCATCTGCTCCTCAAGGTGGAGATCTTGGATATTTTACTAAAGGTAAAATGGTTCCAGCTTTTGAAGAGAAAGCATTCCAACTTAAAAAAGGTGAAATTAGTGAACCAGTAAAAACACAATTTGGTTGGCATATCATCAAGCTGATGAACAGAAGAACAAATGACGGAGCTGAAGAAATACAAGCAAGCCACGTTCTCATTAAAGAAGAAGCTTCTGAAGCAACTAAAGATAATTTAGAAGTTTTAGTGAACGACTTATATGAGAGAGCAAACGATACAAATTTGGAAAAAGCTGCTGAAGAACTTGCATATGAGATTACCGAGACTAAAGAAATTTATGAATCATCATTGTATATTGCTGGTATTGGCAGAAATGAAGAATTAGTTACATTCGCTTTTAACAATAAAATTGGTACCCTAAGTGAACCTGTTCTTAAAGATGATGGCGACTATGTTCTGTGTGAAGTTTCTTTTATAATTGGTGAGCATTATCAAGAATTTGAAGATGTGAAAAAACGAGTTGAAAATGCTGTTAAGAAAGAAAAGAAAATAGAAATGTGTGAAGTTAATGCTTTGGAATTTGCTAGTAAATTTGAATCTGCTGATTATCTGAAAAATGCTGAGTCGGAAGGTTATGAAATTGTTGAAGCTTTGAACGTAAAGATTGATAACACCTTTAAAAAGATTGGAAAAGATGATGTTCTTAATGAAGCTATTCTTGCTAAAGAAGCGGATGAATACACGGAAGTAGTAAATGGCGAGAGAGCATCTTATATTGCAATTATTAAAACACGCTCACATCCTAATATGGATAACTTTGAAAAAGATCAGGAAAGATTAATGGAACAAGCACAAACTAAAGCTGAAGATGATCATCTTAATGAATGGTTTGAAAAATTAAAGGAAGATGCAAATATCATTGATAAAAGAAGTGAATTCTATAATTAATATTTTCTTGATATTAATAAAACATTATGAGCGGGTTATTCAACCCGCTTTTTTTTATAGTTTAAAACCGTGTGGTAACAATTCAGCAATAGTTGTCTCAAGTGTGTCTTTTAGTGATATAATTGATACTTTCAGATCAGAAGAAAATTCTGAGATAACCTGACGACAAGCACCACAAGGATAAAATAATTCATCAGTTTTAGAAAATACTACGAGCTCTGTAAATTTTGTCTCACCTTCGGAAACAGCTTTAAAAATGGCTGTTCTCTCAGCACAATTTGTTAACCCATAAGATGAGTTTTCTACATTACATCCAGTAAATATTTTTCCTGATTCAGTAAGTAATGCTGCTCCAACATGAAATCCTGAATATGGTACGTAAGCATTTTCTGCTACTTTCTTTGCTGCTTCAATTAATTTCTGTTTCATAGTTCTCTCCTTTCTCTACCTTCCGAAGCTTTCTTTCACTTTTTCTTATATTAAGATTCGGAAGGTTACCAATGAGCTAAAACTTTCCGAAGCTTTCTTTCACTTTTTCTTATATTAAGATTCGGAAGGTTACCAATGAGCTAAAACTTTCCGAAGCTTAAATGTAAGTTTCCCTTTGTGAGAAGCTTCGGAAAGACAGCACACAATTTCTTTCTTAATCTTTCTTGAATTATATTACACTAACATACTAACAAAACCAGTTATTCATTGTAGGATTGTAAAGTGATTTTTCTAATAAAGAAATAAATTAATAACAAATATTTTGACATTTATGGTTGTAATCTCATTTAGATTATTAATTATAGGTGATGAGAAATGAAGTGTTTTTACCTCACCTCAATCCTCTCCTAAAAGGAGAGGAAGTTTTTTGTTCTCCTTCTCCTTGATAGGAGAAGGTCGGGATAAGATGGATATAGTAAATATTTAATTAAACATTAAAGTTCTAAAGAGAGTGAAAGTCATGGAAAAAGTTTTAAACCCTATAATAAAAATTTGTTGTATTAGCAACATAGAAGAGGCAAATTTGGCGATAAAAATGGGAGCATCGGCTTTAGGGCTTGTTTCTGAAATGCCCAGCGGACCTGGTGTAATATCGATGGAGGATATAAAATTGATCGCAGCATCTATTCCACCACCTATCGCAACATTTCTATTAACTTCTAAACAGTGTGTAGATGATATAATAGAACAACATAAATATTGTCGAACTAACACGATTCAAATCTGTGATAATTTAAAGCTTGGAACACATAAAGACTTAAAGAATGCACTTCCAGGAATTGCTATTGTGCAGGTAATTCATGTAACTGGGGAAGAGAGTATATTAGAAGCAATGACAATTCAAAATGATGTTGATGCAATTCTTTTAGATTCGGGAAATCAATCTAAACAAATAAAAGAACTAGGTGGAACCGGCAGAACACACAATTGGGAAATCAGCAATAAAATGAGAAAGATACTTGATATTCCAATTTTTCTTGCAGGTGGTATAAATCCGGAAAATATTACTCAAGCAATAAACCAAGTGCATCCATTTGGAATAGACCTTTGCAGTGGTGTAAGAACTGATGGCAAACTTGATGAGGTCAAATTACGAAATTTGTTCAATAAATTAAGTTGTGTATCATAATAAATTTATTAATATTATCTAAATGAAAAGTGTTCGCGAGTAATCGTTTAAAAGAAACAAGCGATGCAATCATTTTGTTTACACGTAAATAATGGTTATAGGTTGCTTTAAAAAGAACTTTTATTTAGGATTCTCGTAATGTGAATAAGGAGAAAGAAATGAAATACATAGGAGCGCATGTAAGTGCTGCAGGTGGAGTAGAAAATGCACCCTTGAATGCCAAGGAGATTGGGGCAAAAGCTTTTGCTCTGTTTACAAAAAACCAGCGACAATGGTTTGCTAA
>JAVCCD010000258.1 GCA_030765665.1 Candidatus Tenebribacter mawsonii
AAGAGAAAGAGAAGTTTTCTGAAATTGAAACAAAAGTTGTTAAAACCAAAGAACTTTTGGCTGGTTTGAATTAATTTAATTATGTGGAAGCTGGAATATGCTTCCGCAATTTTGTGGAGGTGAAGATTATGAAAACAAAAATTTGGTTTGTATTGATAGTTGTTTTATTTACTTTTGCATGTCAAAAACTATTAACCTCGCCCGAAGGTAATTTAGAAACTCCTTCAGCACTTTCCTTAGAACAGATCGATCTTGAGAGTATTCAACTTATGTGGCAGGACAATAGTTCAGGTGAAGATGGTTACCAAATAGATAGAAAGATTGGTGAGAATGATTGGGAAGAGAATTATAAGATCCTACCTGAAAACTCAACAATGCTAATAGATTCTAATTTAGTAGTTATTGATAATTATTCCTATCGAATTTCTGCATTTTCAAATAACAATTTTTCCAACACGGTTGAAGCAAGTATCGATTTTTATTATGAAGATGTAGCATTCATTTCCGGAGAAGTAATTGAAACCTTTAATATTATTCCTTCAATTGAGTTATTAGTAGATCTGTACGATATAAACTGGGATTTGGTGTTAAGAGAATACACAGTATGGTTTAAAATTATTAATGCTCCAGAGGGTTTCAACATTAATAACACATTGTTTGGAACAGATGATTCACTTTGTGTTCAATCATTTAATGGTCAAGCTTCAGTCTATTTGAATCCTGGTAATGCTTCTGGTATGGCTGGAATAAAAGTTTATGTTTATAATTCTAATAATGAAGAAATTTCAGCTACAAAATCTAATATTGTGATCCAACCTAGTTTCGCCGAAACTGCGGAGTTCTCTATTGGAGAGATAAATTCTGGTTTAAGTTTAGGAAATGGATTTTGGAAAGTTGAAGTATCGGCATTATTGTTAGATGGACAAGGCAATCCTATAAGTGATGGAACTGCGATATTTTTCTCATTACCAAATAATCCTGAATGGACTTCAATTATTCCAGTAGCTTATATTGGCAATGAGAATGCAAATGGTGATTCCATTCCCGGAGTAGCATTTACAAGTTTAACTTATGACGGTTCACATACAAATGAAACTGTTAATGTAAGATTGGAAACTGGTCTTGGTCAGATTTTTGAAAGTGAACTTGTTCTACCAATACAATTTCCAGTAATAGATATCATAGCGGTTCCACAACATGTAGATTGGTGGGAGATCCCCTATGCATCTCCTGAATATCAATCAACTGAGATCAGAGTTACACTAATTGATGGTCAGAATAACCCGATCAATAACCAGGTCGTAATATTTTCTTCAACTTTGGGTGAACCATTAGAACCTGTTCCTCCTGATACAGGAGACTCCTATACAGGCTTAACAGGAATAGTGAATAATGAACATGGCAGATTAAATAAAGAAGTGGAATTCTTTTATCAAGAATGTCCTCCACCGATTCCAGCACCACCAGGAACAATAACTTGCACAATTACAGCTCAAGTACAAGGCACAAATGCATCTGAAAATGTTACGATAATTTTAAGAAGATATGTAAATTAAATAATTCATACTATTTTTATAGTATAGGGGGAACAATGATTCAAGATAAAAAAGATGAAGTAAAAGAAGAAGAAATTGAAGTTACTGTGGAAGAAGAAGAAAATTTCACTAAAGATCAAAAAAAATTAAAATTCTATGGGAAATTGAGAAATAAAATACACAAATTAGCAGTTAATAAAGGTGGAAATAAGGCTGGTGAATTTACAGAATATATTCTTGCTTTGCCCGATTTCTTTATGTTATTATGCAGACTGGCTGTTGATAAACGTGTCGCAGGTAAACAGAAATTATTAGTTGGTGGAATAATTGCCTATGTAATTTCTCCAATAGATATTATTCCTGATTTCATTCCTTTCATTGGTTATATTGATGACCTTGTACTAGTTGTTTACGGATTAAATGTAATTTTAAATGAAGTAGATAAACAGGTTCTTGTTGATAATTGGAGCGGGGAAGAGGACATTCTAAAACTCCTCCAGAAAATTACTTATGTTGCAGAAAATTTCTTAGATAAAAATATCTTGAGAAAGATCAAAGGTTGGGTTAGCAAGATCCATTAATTATGATAAAACTACTATTAGCAACACGCAATGAAGATAAAGTTATAGAGATAAAAGAGATCTTGAAGGATTTTGATGTGGTGATAGTTTCTGCATCAAGCTTTCCTGATATGCCGGATGTGATTGAAGACAAAGATACAATAAAAGGAAATTCAATTAAGAAAGCAACAGAGTGTGCTGAATACACTAATTTACTTACAATAGCTGATGACACAGGTTTATTTGTTGATGCACTAGATGGAAGACCGGGTGTTTATGCTGCACGATTTGCAGGAGAAGGTTGTTCCTATAAAGATAACCGATTAAAGATGCTAAAAGATATGAAAGGTATTTCCAATAGAAATGCTCGATTCCGAACTGTTTGTGCTCTTGTTTCTTCTGAAGGATTGATTGCAACAACAAAGGGGATTGTTGAAGGAAGAATTACAGAAGAAGAGTTTGGGAATAATGGATTTGGATATGACGCTATTTTCAGAGTTAATGAAACCGGTAAAACTTTTGGTGAGATGACTCTTACAGAAAAAGAAAAAATAAGCCACAGAAGTAGAGCTTTCAATAAAATGATCCCAATTTTAGAAAAATATATCAAGGAGAGGAATTGATTATGTTAAATCCACAAATATTTAGAGCGTATGACATTAGAGGAGTTGTAGATAAAGACCTGAATGAAGAGATTCTATATAAAATAGGAAAGGGTTATGGAACTTTTTTACGCAGACAGAATTTGAAAACTGTAAGCATAGGCGGTGATGCACGCCTCAGTACTCCATCTTATAAAGAAGCATTCATAAAAGGAATGATGGAAACCGGTATTGACGTGATTGATATTGGCATTGTCGCAACACCCGTGCTATATTTTTCTATTTGGAAACTGAAGACAGATGGTGGTGTTATGATAACTGCCAGTCACAATCCGGCTGAGTATAATGGAATCAAGTTGAATCAAGGCTTACAAAGTGTCTATGGTGAGCAGATCCAGGAAATCCTTAAACTTATCCAAACTGAAGATTATGAGATTGGTGTTGGTTCAATTTCTCAAACTGATGAAATGCATAAAGAATATAAAGATTATGTATTCGAAGGGATTAAGCTGGAAAGACCTGTGAAAGTAATTGTAGATGGTGGAAACGGAGCCGGTGGACCATACCTTCCAGAGATCTTGAGAAGGTTGGGATGTGAAGTTACTGAGATGTATTGTGACCCTGATGGAACTTTCCCGAATCATCATCCTGACCCAACAGTAGAAAAATATATGACTGATCTGATTGAGGCTGTTAAAAACTCTGATGCAGAAGTTGGACTTGGGATGGATGGCGATGCTGATAGGATTGGTGTTGTTGATGAAAATGGTAAAATGCTATTTGGAGATCAAATATTAACAATATTGGCTCGCGATTTTTTAAAAGCTAATCCGGGTGAAAAGATAATCGGTGATGTGAAATGTTCTAAAAACTTTTTTGACGACATAAAAAAGCATGGTGGAATTCCAATTATGTACAAAACAGGTCATGCAAATATAAAAAGTAAAATGCAACGAGATGGCTTATTAATGAGTGGTGAAATGAGTGGCCATATATTCTTAAAGGATCGGTTCCTTGGTTTTGATGATGCAATTTATGTATGTGCAAGATTTGTAGAGATCATGAGTAAAACAGATATGCCGGTAAGTGAGTTTCTGGCTGATCAACCAAAAATGTATAATACACCTGAAATCCACTACAAAAGTACTGATGATGATAAATTTGATCTGGTTGCAAAGGTTCGGGATTCCTTTATAGCTGAGGGTTATGATGTAAATAATATTGATGGAATGCGCATCACATTTGAAGATGGCTGGGGACTGTGTAGAGCTTCTAACACTACACCAGTTATTGTTTTACGTTATGAAGCAGAAACCGAAGAACGACTTTATGAGATCCAAAAATTGATCGAAGATAGAATTGAAGAATTGAAATAATTATCTACTCTTATAAATCACAGCCAGTTGTTGTTTGCCATCAATTTTCATCACTAGAGGTTTAGCAAATTCATAATGGATGAAAAATTTCTTCTTTTCAGCTTCTTGCTGTTCTAATATCCAATCTATATCCAAAAAGTCATTTCCTGCACTGTAAGGAATACTAAAGTACCCAACATTCATTGACATCAGGTTATGAAAGAAATGAGTTCCCTGTGATGCATCTATCTGGAAATCTTTCAATCCAACTTCTATAATCGCTTTTGCATTTGAGATCTGGCTCCACTTAACTGGAATACCTAAGAATCTATCGCGCGTACCCCATCTACCAGGACCAATAAGTAGATATTTTTTATCCTTATCTTTTAGTTTTATATTGAACTGCTCAATTTCCTTTTGCATCTCAATAGTTCTTGTATTATCAAAGCTTTCTGGATCAAACACAATTATATCCTTGATTGAATCAAATGTTCCATTACCCATCCCGCTCTCAGAATAGAGTAATAAATCTTCTTTTTTTAACTTTTCCTTATTGATATTAGCAGCTTCCATATGCACGTTAAGCGGACGTATCTGTAAAAGATAGAATGTGTGCTCTTTAGTTTTTGGATTAATTTTAACTGCAAATTCAATTTCAACAGGTACGCCCATTGCTTTCTTGCAAATTCCTAAAATATTATTAATAACGTCTGGAAGCGGGATATAATTGTGCTTAATTATATTTGCAAAATCAATGATAACAGGTCCCTTACAATTTACACCAGCTTGTAATTTGTCATTCTCAAAATCCCAGATAGAGGCAAGATGCTCAAAGCTGCCATTTTGTTTTATGGTCCGTATCTTTACCTTTTGCAAGCCATCAAATTCTTTATTTAGCACTTTATTATCATTCAACATATCAACTGCATAAATTGATTTCTGAGTATTCTTGATCACATCATCATTTGTTGTGATGCTTTGCTTTGGAAATTTAGGGCAAAAGATGAAATTGCTTTCACCTTCAACAACCGATTTTCCCATACCAACACCAATTGTAGCAATACCATCTGAATTTTTTAATTTAGAAGTTGGATAAAAATTATAAGATTGAGCTACACCTGAAATATGAGGATAGTAGAGTCCATCAAATTCACTTCCTACAATATTTTGAATTATTACAGCCATCTTTTCTTCTTCTAGTTTATAATTGATATTACTTATATAATCTCTGGCATTTTTCATGAATACAGAAGCAAATACAAGCTTAATGGCTGACGTTAATTTCTTCAATCTAACATTTATATCAGCATGGTTATTGGGAAGCATAAAGGTGCTATAGATTCCCGCAAAGGGTTGTGATTGGGAATCTTCTAATAATCCGGAGGATCGCACTGCAATAGGATTTGTATTTACATTTAAAATTATTTTCAACTTTGTTTTTAGAGTAGTACTAAGGTCTCCTTTAAAAAAAATCTCTTCAATCTGATTATCTTCAGCAGTAATTTGTTGTAATAGTGAAACTATATCATCATCTTCATGATAGTCACCTAACTTAATATTTATATCTTCCGAAAGTTCAAGGACTGCCTCTTTAATATTATTGTTCTTGATAAAATCATCATATTCATCAGTTCCAATAATGAAAGTTTTTGGCATCTTGATATTCATATTTTCAAATTTAACATTAATATCTAAAGAGTTCAAAAGTGAGTTCAGGAAAGCTAGACCACGTCCCTTTCCTCCTAACGAACCATCACAAAGCCTAATGATTTGACCTTCAGGATCAATATTGTTCTTATCAAAATCAATAACTCTTCCTCTATTTTTTTTAAGACGAATCTCTTCTAGAACTGTCTTTAGATATTTTCTTAAACTTTCGGGATCGGGAAAACTTTCAATCTTAATCGGTCGAATACTTTTAGCTATCTGAATCTCACCATGAGCAATAAGCCATGAAGAAAAGTGGTTTCTTCCGCCATGATAAAGAATTGAATCGACAGGTACTTTTGAGATTAAATTCTCAAACTCAAGCATATTAGCTGCTCTGGCAATTTCTTTTCCTGAAATATTTCTTAAAATCAGATCTCCAAAACCTAGATTGTTGAGGATGAATTTGCGTAGATCTTTTAGTAGTGTTTGAGAGTTTTTGTATAAGAACTCAGCTTCTGCCTTTACTGCCATAGGAGCATTGTCTAAATTTGTGGATTGTAATAATTTTGCAACATTAAGTTCTTCTTCATTGATTTTCTTCATCAGCTTGAGTCCGGCTCTACCATCTATTGTCCCATCTTTGGGATATTTTACATCGGATATTACGCAAATTAAGTTTTCCTTAAATCTCTCAATCATCTGTAAAGCATCATTATAATTGTGAACAAGAAGCACTTTTGGACGCGTTCGCATTCGTCTTCTTCTATTCAGCGGTGTTAATTCAGCCGAGATCAATCTTTGGGACTGCCGCATTATCTCTTTATAAAGAATTGGAAGAAATCGCGAATAGTAATGAACTGAATCTTCTACAAGGAGTATTACGTGAACAAGTCCACTCTCTGTATCTTTTTCTACATTTTGCAAATCTTCTATATATTTTATCATTGCCAAAAATATATTATTATCTCCACTCCAGATAAAAACATCATCAATAAATCCCATTTCATTTTCATCTCGATTAATGATCTCAATATCTGAATCGTTATTTAGCAGTAGAAG
Organism: Candidatus Tenebribacter mawsonii; assembly: GCA_030765665.1. Classification (GTDB taxonomy): domain Bacteria; phylum Cloacimonadota; class Cloacimonadia; order Cloacimonadales; family TCS61; genus Tenebribacter; species Tenebribacter mawsonii. The sequence continues at coordinate 6,762 of JAVCCD010000258.1, forward strand.
AACAGGAATATCTGGTTTTTTAAGTTTAATTTTTTCAGCTAACTTATAGGATGTGACTTCACCAATCCTCAACATTGTAATCACAAGATCAAAGTCTCTTTCTTCTAACATTTCCAAAGCTTCTTTTCCGGTTGATACATTAGTGATCCTCGGTACTTGTGAAAAAAATAGTTGGTCATATTCTCTATACATTTGCTCTGAGAATAATCCATCTTCTTCAAATATAAATGCATCATAAAATGTTGATACCAAAAGTATATTATGAACTTTTATCTGCATAAGATCTATAAATTTATTTGAGTTAAACTTGAATTGATTAAAATTTTTATTAATTTCTTTTTCCATTCCACAATCCCCTGATTTCTAATTACATCTAAAAATTAAAAATTATCATTTTTGTAAATTCATATTTAAATTTATTTCGTTTGACCATTAAAATAATCTACAATAAATTTGTTGCAGAGGTGAGTATGAACTGGAATGAACACGCTAAATATTATGACTGGGAATTTGATCTGATCTGTACGAAACAGAGAAATGATATTCGTATCTGGAAAGCACTTGCACAAGAATTTGGAGGTCCGATCCTTGAACTTTGCTGCGGTTCCGGGAGGATAAC
>JAVCCD010000310.1 GCA_030765665.1 Candidatus Tenebribacter mawsonii
ATAAAATGGCTTAAAGAATCACATAAAGTTTTGAAGAAGGATAAATGAAAGCTCACGGATTCACACTGATAAACACAGATAAAAAGCGTTTGAAATAGTGACAAATTTCATAGTTCCGATTTGTGAAATGCTATGTTTTTAATCCGTTTGATCCGTGAAAATCTGTGAGCAATAAATTTGAAGAGGAATTAAAATGCATTATATTTTATTAGGTTTTGCCCCCGGACTATACTGGTTATGGTATTTTTATCAACGGGATAAACTTGAACCTGAACCCAAAAAATTGATTTTTGTTTCTTACTTTTTAGGAATTCTTTCAGCTCCCGCACATGCTCTTTTCTCGGGTATTTGGGGATATGCACTTGGTAGATATAAATTTGAAAAAGGTAGATCTCGATTCACTATAGTATACGCACTTATCTTGGCAATGTTGCTTCATGCACTTTTTAATTTCTTGTGTATCGTTGAAATTTATTCATCATTCAGACTTCTTGTTTTGGTGGCTGTAATGTGGTCTATTTTGAATAGAAAGATCACAAAAGCTGAGTCCGATTCTCCATATGCGCCTATATCATTTCTGGGCTGGAAAAAGAAAAGAAAAATAAAAAAATGAAAAAGTACTTTTTTTTAATAATCTTACTCAATTTTGTTTTTAATATTCATTCTTTAACCTTAAAAGAAGTTTATGAAATGGCTCCTGCTCAAGGGGAATATGATAAATATCTGATTTTGGAAACAGGTGTAACTTATACTGGTGGTCTTCTTATTGGTAAAATTTATGATCCAATTATTGATGAATTAACAGGTCAGGAAGGTGTGGATGTTTGTATTGAAGGAAACGGTGCGATATTAGATCTCGAAGGTGAACAGTTCTGTATCTCATTCTGCAATAATAAACTCGATATTAATAATTGCATAATAATTAATGGAAACGTAAGATATCGCGGTTTTAATAACGCAATCGGTGAAGTGATGCCGTCAGGATTTATTCAGTATTGTACATTTTACAAACCACATGATTATGCGATTCGTCTTCAAGGAGCGGGTGGAAATATAACACTTGAAAAAAATATTTTTGTTGATGCTGTTAATACCGGAGATGATTTTACTCATTTAACAGGTGTTCCAATGGAATGGTTACCAACAGGTTCTAATGTGGCTATAAGTATATTTTATGGAACATATGGGATTCCCACGTTACTTGATAATTGGTCATACCATTCTGATGATGAAATCAATTTAGATACTACAAAACACTTTGTAGAGTTATGCGAATATGGTTGAAATCCCCCTCAAGCTGTCAGTTGGGCTGCTAGCAATAATGTAATTGGAATAGATCCGTTATTAGTTGATCCTGAAAATGGAGATTATTCTGTAACGCCAGGTTCACCTGCCGAAGGATATGGTTGTCAGATATTTCCAGTAGATACAAAATATATTAATTTACCTGAAATAAAAATGATATCTTTGAAAAAAAGTAGCACAAAAAGAAGTTCAATTGAGGTTTCAGGAAGTATAACTTCAAATCAATTTTGGGATGCCGACACTGTGAAAGTGACAGATAACGTAATTATAGAAAATGGTGTTACTGTAAATATTGCTTCAGGTGTAAAAATAGAATTTCAGGATTTTTATTCGATTGGTGTGAAGGGGGCAGTTACGGCAATTGGAGAACCTGATAATCTAATTCATTTCACCAGTATTTATCCTGAAGCCTTCATGATAGATCATTCTGAGTATGGTGCATGGAACGGAATCAAATTTGATAATGTATCAGCATTTAATGATGTATCTAAACTTGTATACTGCATTTTCGAATATTCAAAATCATTTGATGAAAAAGGTGGAGCCATCCGAGTTAACAACGTATCAGATCTGGAAATTACAAATTGTATCTTCCGCAATAATGTTGCTGATTTTGGCGGAGCGATCAGTTTTGAGTATCATTCTGCTCCAAAAATATTTGGGAATTTATTTGAAAATAATTATGCTTATATCAGTGGATCACCAATTTATTGTTCATATTCATATCCCAGAATTACAAATAATACTATTGTTTCAAACTTTGTATTAAATGAAGAAGAGTTCCATGAAACTGCTGCGATCCACACATATATCTCCAAACCGCAGATTACAAATAATATTATTTGGAACAATGAAACAAATTTTTACGATCCACATCAATTGATGAATTGCAAGGCATTTTATACCACATACAATGATATTGAATTTGGGCAGGAAGGGAATGGTAATGTAGATGAACAACCTTTTTTCATAGGCTCTGGTCCTCACCCATACAGCTTGCAAGTTGATTCTCCTTGTATTGACTCAGGAACATCTAATATACTTTTTGGCTTTGAAATCCCAGATTATGATCTTGCAGGGACTTCCCGAGTCTATAATGACTCTATCGATATGGGAGTTTATGAATGGAATGGAGTAGGTGTGGAGAATTATGAATTGCCAATTACGAATTACGAATTGAGTAATTATCCAAATCCTTTTAATCCAACCACAATGATTTCATTCAATCTAACTTTGGAAAGCACAGAGAACACGGAGTTGATAATTTATAATTTAAAAGGGCAGAAGATAAAGAAATTAGAAATTAGAAATTTGAAATTGGGAATTAATAATGTAGAATGGGATGGGACAGACCAAAGTAACAAACCAGTTACTTCAGGTATATATTTCTATAAATTGATAGTTGGAGATTTCCAGCAAGTTAATAAAATGATGTTGTTGAAATAGTGACATATGTCCCCTCGGGTTGTGTTATATTATAAATAAAGACCTGAGGAGGCATAATGAGAGAACGCAAAAATCAATTAAGCAGGATTGAATTAAAAAGTTTTGAGGGAGAGTTTTTGTA
>JAVCCD010000262.1 GCA_030765665.1 Candidatus Tenebribacter mawsonii
ATTCCACCATCGAGATGACCAGTGGGAATGGAAAAATTGCCACCTGCATCACCAACCAGGCAGACAAACTCGGGAGGATTTTCCCAGTTATCATATGCATTTTGAATATAATTTTTGATCTCATTTAAAGTTGTTCCAGTTTCACTTGTATTTGCCATAACCACATCAAAACCTTTCTGATGTTTCCAATCTGCCAAGATTTGCAGTATGTTCTCAACATTTGCATTATCAGGATAGATGAACAAGTAGCACGGTTCTTGAAATTCACCATTGTCATGCAGATCAAAGTCATAATTTAAAATTGTAGATCGGTACGTAGATTCAAAGTATTTTGATTTTTTGTGTTGTTTTGTCTTCTTATTCAAACCATTAAATCCATCACATTCGAGAGTAATCTCTAGGTTAGTGAAGATAGATAGTTTGTTCTCTAAAGGATTATATTGAAAAGGATTTATTGTAATTGGAACAATACGGAAATCACGCATGATAGCTGGTGAACCGATCTCTACTATCTCCCCAGGAAAGATCACTTCATTATTATAAAATTCCTCATCAATCACAAAAGAGTTATCCTGTTTTTTACTATCTGAGCTTAAGGTTTGCCTGGGATAAACAGTAATATCTTGAATTACTTCGTTATTTTTTGAAGTAATTTGAAAAGTTACTTTGCCTTGAGCGGGAATTGCAATAAATCTGGTGAATCTTGGTAGATTGGGTTTTCCCACATCAACGAATTCCCCTTCATTCCAATAGAAAATTTTCTGATAATCCTTCCCTTTTATCATTTCGGTTTCAATTTCATATCCATCTAATTGAAAGCTTAATTTTGTAGTGTTCGGATCTAATTCCTCAGTTTCAAAAAGTTCACTAGTAGAATTGTGCGGGATATCGTTCCAAATTGAAAATAAATTTGTAAAGGCCATAACAAGAAATAGAAAAGTTATAATTTTCTGCATATACTGCTCCTAATTTTTTTATATTGATTATTATAAGCATTTGATGTTCCATACCATTACTTGTATGCTAATTCAATATAATAATAGTAGTTTACTATTTATAATTATTGAATATTGTTAATATATTTTATAAAATTGATAACATAAGATCAATTTATATTATCATTTCTATAACTTTTTAACGATGTAGTTTATTTTATTATTTCCTATAATATTTATACAGAGATCTGAAATAGAGGAACTATTTTTTTATTACCTTAAGGATTTCTTACTGCTACTGTTCATAAATGTACATTAACTGTTCATAGTCAGACAATAATGTATTAATAAATATAAAGTTGTTAACCCTTTATTCTCTTTATGTCAGCCCCAAGTTTTTGCAGCTTGTCTTCAATTTTATCATAACCTCTATCAATGTGATAGATTCTGGAAATTGTTGTTTCTCCTTCTGCAGCTAGTCCGGCAAGTACTAAGGCGGCACTAGCTCTTAGATCTGTTGCCATGACCATTGCACCGCTTAAGGAATTCACACCGCTTACAACTGCTACATGTTTTTCGAGTGAGATATCGGCATCTAATCTATTGAGCTCAGCCACATGCATCAATCTATCAGGGAAAATGGTGTCCTCAATTCTGGATTCTCCTTGAGCCAGGCACATCAATGCCATGAATTGAGCTTGGAGATCTGTAGGAAAGTCAGGATATGGATAGGTAACTATATCTACAGGAAGTATTTTTGATGGAGGGATTATCTCAATTCGTTTCTCTTCAACATTCAGCTTACAACCCGTTTGTATCAATCTATCTAACAGAGTTTGAATATGCTCTGGAATACAATTTGAGATTGAGATTCTACTTCCTGTTATGGCACCAGCAATCAGAAAAGTACCAGCTTCAATTCTATCAGGCATCATTACAGTTTCTATGGGGAGTAATATATCTACTCCGGTTATTTGAAGATGGTTTGTATCTCTGCCATCAATTTTAGCTCCCATTAAAATTAAACAATCTATTAGATTTCCGATCTCAGGTTCCTTTGCTACATTATGCAGATCAGTTATCCCATCAGCAAGTACAGCTACCATAATTGCATTTGCTGTCGCTCCAACACTTACTTTTTCAAATCTTATTTTTGCACCCCTAAGATGATCACAAACTGCATTTATGTAACCGTGTTCAATTTCGATCTTTGCACCAAGAGCTTCCATAACTTTCAAATGAAGATCAACAGGACGGGTGCCAATTGCACAGCCACCGGGGAATGATACTCTTGCTTTCCCGCATCGTGCTAAAAGAGGTCCTAGAACATAGATAGATGCTCGCATTTTACTAACTAGTTCGTAAGGTGCTTCGTAATAATCCGCATGAGTTGTATCAATACTTAACGTTTCATTTTCGTATTCTACTCTAGCTCCTAAAACCCTTAATACGTGGGCCATCATCTTAATATCATTAAGGTGTGGAACATTATGAAAAACTGATTTTCCTTTTGCCAGTAATGCTGCTGTCATAATTGGGAGGATAGCATTCTTAGCACCGCTAATTTTTACATTACCTGCTAATTTTTTACCACCGATTATTACAAATTTATCCATAAATTATCCTTTTATTTTATTTCTAAAAAATTACGTAATTTATCAAGCGCAATTTTATGTTTTTGCTCTTGCATTTTTGCTAAATTATATTGTTTCCAACGAATTGCCGGAAGATTTTCTATGTTCTCTAAGCCTAGTAACTCCCATTCAGGTTTTTTATTTTTAAAAGAAATTATAAACAGTTTCTCTTTCTTAGATAATGAGAGATTAATATTGTTGATAAGCTTGTCTCTTGTTACAAGTAGAGTTTCTAGGGTAATCTCTTCGTCTGTCATTCCCCAAAATTCAGTTTCGAATATATTGGAAATATCAATTTTATTCGGATTCAGTAGTTCAACTATTGGACGAGGATGGCTTAATAGATAAACGATAAAAGCTTTCCGAATTGATTCTGTTATTCCTTCATTTTCAAGTAGTTTTGTGATATCGAATAAATCACGAGGATGCTGTCCGTCTAATGCCGCACATATTTTTCCAGCATAAAGATCTGCTATAGAGAGGATTTGAACTTGTACATTTCTCTGGAATATTTCTTTTGCTCTTACAGTAAGAGATAAGTTCTGAGGTGGAAAAACGCTACCCCGAATTACAAAATTTGGTTCGATCTTAACAATGGTATTTTCATTAGAAACAATTAAACCTTTGATTAAATCACCATTGTTAAACTTCTTTTTTGTAACCCTAGAATTTGGCAAAATCTTTTGAATATAAATTGAATATCTGAGCAGCATTAACGAGATTTCTTGAAGAGCAGTATTTCTATTATTTATGAGAAGATATGTTATGTCAATATCAATAGATAGTCGTGGAAAATCACGGACAAAGAAATTAATAGCAGCCCCACCTTTTAATGCAAAATCTGATTCTCCAGCTAAAAAAGGGAGAATTCTCAATAACAGATTTGCTTGTTTAAAATAATGATTCTGTGTCATATGTATTAGTTTTGGGAACAGTTATGTTATACTTTTTATCAAGTTTTCCATTTACTTCTATTACACGTTTTCCCTTTCCCAAATTCACAGATTTTACATTGATCTCATCAAACCAGACATGATCACTATTTTCTGCTAAATATAGAAAAAGTCGTTTTACTTTTATTGAATTACAATTTTCTAACAGCATTTGCACTAACTCACTTCGCAAAGTGGTTAAATTATCAAATATTTTTATTGCTTCTTCAAAACCTTGTTTCTGAGGGACATGAAACAATAATTCAAAGGCAGCTAATTCGGGAGAAGATATCAGTATCGAGAAACTTTTATAATCGAATGAAAAAAGAAATTGCTTCAAATCTATTGTAAAAAGATCGAAAGAGAAATATTGTATCGTTTTTCCCCAATTTTTTTTTGTGAACCAAGTTGGTAATCTTTCTTTACTTGCCCCAAACAAATCTATCTTGGGTTTGAAAGGGATATAATGTGTTAAACCATGTAACTCAAGTGCAGTTTTCCCTCCAGGGTGAGTACTTAGATTTTTCTGAGTTTGCAAGCAATAAAGTGCTCCTTGCCATTCTATTGTGTCGAATTTCCTTTTATAGGCTCCATGCCCTATGTGTTCGATCCAATCGCTTTTTACATAACGATGAAGCAGGTCATTGCTCAAACCCATTTCTTTCAAATATGATGTCGAAGAAACCGTACCCGTTAACCATTTCGTTAATATCTGGTTTATTTTAGTCATAATAACTTTACCTATTTCTAAGTTATGAGGCTCAAATTAAACCATAAAGGGTTTAGAAATGTGCTCAAAACTTTACTTATTAACAACTTTCAGGTGCTAAAATAAACTAATCCCAAAATATTGCAAGCTCTTTCTTCTTGTGTCAATTTTCATATAATTCTCATGATTCTATCAAAACTATTCAGGTCTTTAAAAACCTGAATGTCACTAAATCCATATTTCTTAGCAATTTGAGTTATCATTTTAGCCTGATCATAACCTATTTCAAAATATATTTTACCCGATTCCGTCAAATGTTCTTTTGCCTTTTGCAATATTTTATCATAAAAGGTCAAACCATTATCATCTGCTTGAAGTGCAGATTTTGGTTCAAAGTCTTTTATCTCAATTGGTAATTGATCATAATCTTTTTGTGAAATGTAGGGTGGGTTTGAGATTATCAAATCATATGTACCTAACACATCACTAAATATATCAGATTTGTGAAAATTAATATCAACGCAATTAAAAGTTGCATTTTGCTTAGCAATTATCAGCGCTTCATTCTCAATATCCGTTGCCTCAATCAGAACGCTATTCAAGTTCTTTGCTAAAGTTATTGCTATCGCACCAGAACCAGTTCCAATATCCAAGATACTGTTTATATTTTTTTCATCATGAATTATTTTCTCAACCAGCAATTCTGTTTCTGGGCGTGGTATAAGTACATTTTTATTAACTTTAATTTTGTAACCATAAAACTCAGTTTCACCAAGAATGTATTGAAGTGGTTCATGAATATTTCTGCGTGATACAATATTCATTATTGCTTCTAACTGCGTGCCTGATATTTCTTTATCTAGAAGTAGATATATATCGAGTCGTTTAATATTTAAAGTATGAGCTATGAGAGTTTCTGCATTTTGTTTTGGACTGCTAATACTATTTTTCTTAAATTCTGTAACTGCCCAATTTAATATTTTAGAAATTGTCCAGATCTTCAAATCCTCTCCCATAAAGTAATAGGTTCACTCTGCAGAATGAACCATGAAAAACTGTGATGCAACTAAATAATTGCTAATAACCTCTAACTTTTTTTAATATTTTTTCCTGAATATTCGTTGGTGTTTTTTCATGTTTGAGATATTCCATTGTATAATCTGCTCTACCTTGTGAAATAGATCGCAATCTTGTAGAATATCCAAAGAGCTCACTCATTGGAATATGAGCAGTGATCTCCTGTTTCTGGTTTGAACTTCTAATATGTTCGATTCTACCTCGTTTAGAATTTACATCACCTATTATCTCTCCAACGAAATCTTCTGGAGAAATGATGCTAACCAACATGATAGGTTCCATAACAATAGCTTTGGCTTTTCTGAGGCCATTGTTAACAGCTATTGAAGAAGCTATGCTAAATGCTGTTTCACTAGAATCAACTTCATTAAATTTACCACCAACTAACTCAATTCTCACACGCTCTATTGGACTACTCATCAATGGTCCATCCAAACAAGCATTTAGTGAGCTATTCTGTATTGCTTTCCAGAATTCTTTAGGAATAACTTCAGGTTCAACAGAGTTAATAAATCTATTTTTTTCTCCAGGTTTAAGCTCATCAAATTTGAGTGGAGAAAGCTTCAAATCTATAACTGCATAATGTCCTTTTCCATTCATTTCACGAATAAACTCACCATGTGCTTTTACTTGATTTGTGATACTTTCTCGATATGCAACCTGAGGATTCCCAACATTTGCCTGAACATTGAACTCACGCTTGAGTCTATCTATAATGATTTCAAGATGCAATTCGCCCATGCCTGAAATAAGTGTTTGACCAGTATCTTTATGTTGCGAAACCCTAAAAGTTGGATCTTCTTCTTCTAATTTTCGTAGAGAGATATCCAAATTATCCTTATCTGCTTTGGTTTTTGGTTCGATTGCAATGGAAATTACTGAATCGGGAAAGGTGATAGGAGCGAGAAATAAATTAAGATCACCGGAAGTAAGGGTGTCGCCTGTTTTAATATCTTTTGGTCCTACTAATGCAGCTATATCACCTGCATTGAGATCAAAAATATCCTTCTTCTTATTGGAATGAACCTGCAATACTCGAGAAACGCGTTCCTTTTTGCCCGTTGTTTGGTTCACAATAGGATCTCCACGTTTTATAGACCCGGAATAGACTCTTATATAGATAAGTTTTCCCACAAATTTATCAACCTGTACTTTAAAAGCTAAGGCTGAAAAAGGGCCATCAGGATTGGGCTGAACAAGAATTTCTTCACCATTTTCTATTTTTGTGCCAATTGCTGGTGGAACATCTAAAGGTGAAGGCAGAAAATTATTGATTGCATCGAGTAAAAGCTGTACTCCCTTATTTTTAAGGGAAGAGCCACATAATACAGGCACAAATTGATGCTTTATTACACCTGTACGTATTACCGAGATAATATCTGCTTCTGAGATCTCATTATCTTCAAGATATTTTTCCATAAGAATATCATCAAATTCCGATAACTGCTCTAAAAGTTTGTTTCGCATACTTTCAGCGGTCTCTAATAATTCATCAGGAATATTTTTAGTATGATATTTTAACCCCATCGTTTCTTTATCAAAATAAACAGCTTTCATGCTAATTAGATCGATAATCCCTTCAAAACTATCTTCCTGGCCTATAGGAAGCTGAACAGCAAGAGCATTTTTTGTGAGACGGTCGTTGATCATATCTATAACATGTTCAAAATCTGCACCCGATCTATCCATTTTATTAATGAATGCTATACGTGGGACATTATATCGATCTGCTTGATGCCAAACCGTTTCTGATTGCGGTTCTACTCCACCTACCGCACAGAATACTCCAATAGCTCCATCTAATATTCTTAATGATCTTTCAACTTCTGCAGTAAAATCAACATGACCTGGAGTATCGATAATATTTATTTGTTTTTTTTTCCAAAAACAGGTTGTGACAGCTGAAGTGATAGTGATACCGCGTTCTTTTTCCTGATCCATCCAGTCCATTACGGCATTACCATCATGAACTTCACCCATTCTATGGATAATGCCGGTATAGAACAATATCCTTTCAGACGTTGTTGTTTTACCGGCATCAATATGAGCCATTATGCCAATATTACGTATCTCGGATAAATCCTTCTTCTTTGACATAATGCGAATTTTTCTTTAAACTCTAAAGTGAGCAAATGCTTTATTAGCTTCCGCCATTTTATGAACATCTTCACGGCGTTTAATACTTGCACCTTCTTTTTTGTAAGCAGCTAATAGTTCACCCGCAAGGCGTTCAACCATAGTTTTCTCAGCTCTGTTTCTAGCAAAAGAAATTATCCATCTATAAGCCATTGCCTGTGCATTTTTTTTATTAACTTCTGTAGGAACCTGATAGTTTGATCCACCAATACGTCGTGAAACTACTTTAATTAGAGGTCTTACATTATCTACTGAAGTAGTGAATACGTCTATTGCAGGTTCACCAGTTTTCTTTTCGATAATTTCCAATGCACCGTAAACGATCTTTTCAGCTAAACTTTTCTTACCTTCTTTCATAACAGCATTGATAAATTTACTAAGTACAATACTTTTATATTTTGGATCAGGATATATTTCTCTTTCAATTGCTTTTCGTCTTCTTGACATCTACATCCTCCTAATTCTTCGGTCTCTTCGTTCCATATTTAGAACGAGATTGAATACGACCATCAACACCTGCAGTATCAAGCGCACCACGAACGATATGGTATCTAACACCTGGCAAGTCTTTAACTCTTCCACCACGAACGAGAACGATACTGTGTTCCTGAAGGTTATGACCTTCTCCAGGAATATAAACTGTTACTTCTGCACCATTTGTAAGACGCACTCTGGCTACTTTACGAAGAGCTGAGTTCGGCTTTTTTGGTGTTGTTGTGTAAACTCTAGTACACACACCTCTTCTTTGCGGGCAGGAACCGAGAGCTCTATTCTGTTTTTTCTTCTCGATCTTCTTTCTGCCTTTTCGTATCAATTGATTAATTGTTGGCACTTTTTCCTCCGTTTATTTATTAGAAATCAAGGATATCATCAAGCGACTCTTCTTTTTCATGATGAGCAAACTCTTGTATGATTTCGGTAATTGATTTACCTTCATCAATTGCTTTCTTAACCTGGTTATTATAGAACTTTGTTCCTGTACCTATCGGGATTCTGTGACCGATGATGATACTTTCTTTAAGACCTTCAAGATTATCCACTTTCCCCTCAATAGAGGCTTGTGTCAGAACTTTTGTGGTCTCTTGGAACGAAGCTGCAGAAAGCCAGCTTTCTGTTAAAAGCGAAGCTTTTGTAATACCCAGAAGGAGTTGCTCAAAGGTAGCTCCTTCGCCACCCTCTTCTTCGATGCGCTTGTTTTCCTTACTTACTTGATTTCTAGCTACGATCTCACCTTCCAGAAACATTGTATGTCCCGGATTTAGTATTTTAACTTTTTTGAACATTTGACGAATGATTACACCGATATGTTTGTCATCGATCTTCACACCTTGTTTTCTATAAACTTCCTGGATCTCATTTACAATAAGCATCTGTGCAGCGGTGATACCCTTTGCTTTAAGAATATCATGAGGGTCAAGTGGACCGCTAGATAAAGCATCACCACTTTCTACAGTATCACCTTCATGAACTACAATTCTTTTTCCAGGAGGGATGATATATTTTTTCTCTGTTTCTTCTCCGGCATTAATATAAATAACACGACCAGATTTCGAAAGATCACCAATAGAAACTAATCCAGCGATTTCAGATAGAACAGCTTTTTCTTTTGGTACACGTGCTTCAAAGAGGTCTTGTACTCGTGGTAAACCACCAGTAATATCACTTTGTTTTACAGTAATACGAGATGATTTTCCAAGAACATCACCAGGATAAACATATATACCATCTTCAACTTCAACTTTCAATCCTGATGGGATTGGCACGAGTATCTCTTTTCCCTTCTTTGGAATAATCTTGAACTGCGCTTGAAGTTTACGGTCTTTTGATTCGATGATTGTGATTTCTCTGGACCCAGTAAGCTCATTAAATTCTTCTTTATAAGTAATATCTTTGATAAAGTGCTCGAATTTTAATTCACCTTTTGCTGGTGCAATAAGCGGATTATTATAATGGTCCCAGCTGAATAGCTTAGTATTGTTAACAATTTTCTGACCATCTTGTACAAATATTGTAGCAGCATATTCTACTTTAAATGATTCAAGTTCAGAACCATCTTCATTACTAATTACCTTAATTTTACCAAAGTATCCACTCGAGATGAGTTCTTCACTTCGGTTTGTTACTGTGTTCATCTTCACAAATTTAACTACACCATCTGAATTTGAGGCAACTTCTGCTAGATCCACATCCGTACTTGTAGTCCCACCAATATGGAATGTACGAAGTGTTAGCTGAGTACCAGGTTCACCGATACTTTGTGCAGCAATTACGCCTACAGGTTCACCAATTGTGGAGGATTTATTATTTCCAAGATTCCTGCCATAACATTTCGCACAAATTCCATTTTCTGATTCACAGGTTAATACGGATCTAATCCTTACGGAATTGATACCATGATTCTGGATGGTTTGAGCCATCTCATTTGAAATTTCGGAATTTGCATAAACGATAATTTTCTCTGTGACCGGATCGACAATATCCTCTGCAGTTGTTCTCCCTTTGATCCTCTCGTAAAGCGGTTCTACAGTTTCCAAGCCTTCTTTAAGAGCGCTAACAGAAATACCTTCAATTGTTCCACAGTCTTCACTTGTGATAACAGCATTCTGTGCCACATCGACAAGACGTCTTGTGAGATATCCGGCATCAGCTGTTTTAAGTGCTGTATCTGCTAAGCCTTTACGGGCACCGTGAGTAGAAATAAAGTACTCAAGAACAGTAAGTCCTTCTTTAAAGTTAGACTTAATTGGAGTTTCAATAACTTCAGCTACACTGCCAGAGGAACCACGTGAAGGTTTGTCCATCAAACCACGAAGAGCTCCCAACTGTTTAATTTGGTCTTTACCACCACGAGCTCCAGAGAGGTACATCATATTTATTGAGTTGAAACCACCTTGATCAGCTTCTAATTCTTTCATAAGGAGATCAGTAACTTTCTCAGTTGTTAGTTTCCATTTATCAATAACACGGTTGTAGCGCTCTGTATCAGTAATTTCACCATTCATATAACTGGCTTTGATCTTAGCTACTTCTTTTTCTGTTTTTGCTATAAATTTATTTTTATTTTTTGGAGATATTACATCACTGGAACTAAATGTGATACCAGCTTTTGTTGCATATTTGAATCCAAGATCTTTGATGTCATCAAGGAATCCAGCTGTTCTAGCCTGTCCAATAGTTTCATAGCATTCCATAGATAGATCATTCAATTTTCCTTTAGTAAAAGTATAATTTTTAAAAGGAAGTTCCGGTGGAAGCACTTGATTGAAAATCACTCGACCAATAGTTGTAGTAACAACTTCTCCCTTAACGAGAACATTTATCCACTTATAAAGGTCTAAATCAACTTTTTGTTCACTTTGACCTTTCTGGTGTTTAATGTGATCTTCTTGTTCGTAGGCAAATATTACTTCATCTGGAGAGCTAAAATATTTTAATTTTTTAGTATCTTCCGGTTGTTTATTTTTCAAAACAGTAAGGTAGTAGTTACCAAGAACAATATCCTGATTGGCTGCCATCGCTAATTTTCCACTTGCAGGAAGTAATAAATTTCTTGTTGATAACATAAGAACTCGAGCTTCCATTTGAGCTTCGTTAGAAAGTGGTATATGAACGGCCATCTGGTCACCATCAAAGTCAGCATTATAAGGGATGCAAACAAGTGGATGCAGTTCAATTGCCTTTCCTTCTGTTAGAACCGGCATGAATGCTTGAATACCATGTTTGTGCAATGTCGGTGCACGGTTGAGAAGTACAGGATAATCTTTAATTACCTCTTCCAGAATTTTCCAGATCTCAGGGCGCTTCTTCTCAATTAATTTTTTTGCTGTTTTTGCTTTTTCTGCTTCACCGATCTTCTCCAGTCTTTCAATAATGAATGGTTTGAAAAGTTCGATAGCCATCTCTTTAGGTAATCCACATTGATGCAGTTTGAGATTTGGACCTACAGTAATTACAGAACGTCCAGAATAGTCTACACGCTTACCAAGCAGGTTCTGACGGAATCTACCGCTTTTACCTTTAAGCTGATCGGCAAGAGCTTTAAGAGGTCTGTTACCTCTACCTTTTACAGGTCTTGACTTCCTGGAATTATCTATAAGAGCGTCTACTGCTTCCTGCAGCATACGCTTTTCATTTCTAAGAATTACTTCTGGAGCATTGATGTCAATAAGTCCGCGGAGTCTATTATTACGTGTAATAACTCTTCTATAAAGTTCATTGAAGTCAGCTGTAGCAAATCTGCCCCCATCAAGTTGAACTAGTGGTCTTAAGGTTGGAGGTAATACAGGGAGAACTTCCAGAACCATCCAGGCAGGATTGTTGCCAGATTTACGGAAAGCATCAATTACTTTAAGACGTTTGATCGCTTTCTGCTTTTTCTGAATAGAAGTTTCCATTTTTATTATCGTACGAAGATTCATTGCCTCATCTTCAAGATTGATATCTTCTAACAGAACCTTAACTGCTTCCGCACCCATAAGTGCAACAAAATCTTCACCAATACGATCTCTGATCTCATAATATTCATCTACATTTACAAGATCTCCCTCTTCATAATCGCTATCGCCCGGATTAAGGACGATATAAGATTCATAATAAAGAACACGTTCTAGTTTACTAACAGGCATATTTAGCAGTGTTCCTATCACACTCGGCATACTTTTTACAAACCAGATATGTGAGATTGGAACAGCCAATTCAATATGACCCATACGTGAACGACGCACACGTGAAGTTGTAATCTCTACACCGCAACGGTCACATACAGTATTTTGAAAACGTTTTTTCTTGTATTTTCCACAACTACATTCATAATCTTTTTCAGGACCAAAAATTCTTTCGCAGAAAAGACCACCTTTCTCAGGCTTAAGAGTACGATAATTAAGTGTGTCAGGTTTTGTAACTTCTCCATAACTCCATTCGCGGATCGAA
Source organism: Candidatus Tenebribacter mawsonii (assembly GCA_030765665.1). Lineage (GTDB taxonomy): Bacteria > Cloacimonadota > Cloacimonadia > Cloacimonadales > TCS61 > Tenebribacter > Tenebribacter mawsonii. The sequence continues at coordinate 12,353 of JAVCCD010000262.1, forward strand.
TCTGGTGAAGCAATTTTGATTCTTACTTTATCGTAATTTTCTATTCTTTTATCTCGTTTAATATCTCTAATCATTTATAAGCCTCCATTATGTTTCTTTTCTGCAAGAAACTCAACGTCAAAGCAGAGGGATTTTAGTTCACTAACCAATACATTAAAGGATTCTGGAATTCCAGGTTTAGGAGGATTAAGTCCACTTGTGATTGCTTTGAAAGCATTCGTTCTACCTTCAACATCATCACTCTTAATTGTAAGCATTTCTTCCAACAAACGAGAAGCACCATATGCCTCTAGGGCCCAAACTTCCATCTCACCTAATCTTTGCCCACCATGCTGAGCTTTACCGCCCAATGGTTGTTGAGTGATAAGTGAGTAAGGTCCGGTAGAACGAGCATGCATTTTATCTGCAACCAGGTGATTTAGTTTGAGCATATACATAACTCCAATTGTAACTCTTTCTTTAAAGGGTTCACCTGTTTTTCCATCATATAGAATTTGTTTTCCATCCAGTTTTAATTTGGCTTTTTTCATTGCACTATCTATATCCTCAAGGCTTGCACCATCAAAAACTGGAGTTTCAAAATGAATACCAAGTATTCTGGCAGCCATACCAAGATGAGTCTCCATGATCTGTCCAATATTCATACGAGAAGGTACACCAAGCGGATTTAAGATGATATCAACCGACTCACCATTTTCCATATAAGGCATATCAGCTATTGGGCTAACTCGGGAAATTACACCTTTATTTCCATGACGTCCAGCCATTTTATCACCAACTGCGATCTTACGTTTTTTAGCAATATATACCTTAACCATTTTGCGAACACCATAAGGAAGTTCGTCTCCATGCTTAAGACGTTCTTTAGCTTTTTTGAAAATGTTATCGCTTTCTTCGTAAGCGGCTTTAGCTTTAAGGATAATCTCATTGTAGATATTTTGATTAATTTCAGCGTTTTCTACCAGATCGTAATCCAAGTTAAGACGTTTGAAATTGATCTTTTTTAAATCATTCTTTGTAATTTTTTTACTGGAAGGTAGGAAGAACATATTTGTTTTCTCATCAACAATATTCTTTGCAGTATTTCCAATAAGAATTTTTTCCAGTTTACCCTGGAGATAATCATGTATCTTATTTTGTCTCTCTTTATGCTGTTGCTTGATGCGTTGAAGAGATTCCAATTTTAATTCTTGATTTTCAAATTCTTCTGTGGATTCAAGGCGTGAAAATACTTTAACATCAATAACTACGCCTTCCATTCCCGGTTTTGCTTTCAGTGAACTATTTGTAAAATCACCAGCACGATCACCAAAAAGAGCACGCATTAGGTTCTCTTCTGGAGATGGATCGATATCAACATTCTTTGGAGTGATTTTTCCAACAATAATATCACCGGCCCTTACAACAGATCCAACTCGAATCACACCAGATTTATCTAGATTTCTAAGGGCTTTAATAGGTACATTAGGAATGTCGTAAGCAAGTTCTTCTTTTCCGTTCTTCATAATACGAACAAGAACTTCATGTTCCTCAATATATACAGAAGTAAGCAGGTCTTCTCGAGCCACTCTTTCACTGAGAATGATAGCATCCTCATAGTTGTATCCGTACCATGGCATGAATGCAACTAACATATTGCTTCCAAGCGCTAATCTATTTTCAATTATTGATGGTCCATCTGAGATGAGATCACCCTTCTTCACTTTATCACCTTTTTTTACTGAAGGTCTTTGATGAATAGAAGTATCTTGATTTGAACGTGCGAATTTTTTTAAATAAATTCGGTTATCGGTTCCAATATCTAAGATACTATCATCAGGATTATCTCTCTTTATGTCTACATAAGAACTTGTAACTTTTTTTACAATTCCATCAAAAGGTGCAATTGCAGTTGTACCACTATCTTTGGCAATTATTCCTTCCATTCCGGTTCCAACAATTGGAACTTCCGGATTCATGAGTGGAACTGCTTGACGCTGCATGTTAGAACCCATTAGTGCTCGGTTAGCATCGTCATGCTCTAAGAACGGAATTAGAGATGCGGATGCAGAAACGATCTGCTGTGGAGATACGTCTAGGAATTGAACTTCTTCTGGTTTTACTTGAAGGAATTCTCCTTGATGTCGAGCGAACACAAGTTCATCAGTAATTGTTACATTTTCATCGTAATTTACATTCGCCTGAGCAATTATATAGCTCTCTTCCTGGTTTGCATCTAAGAATTGAACATCTGAAGTGATCTTACAATTCTTAACTTTAATGTAAGGAGTTTCCAAAAATCCTAAATCATTCACTCTCGCATACATAGCAGGTGAAGAAATTAGACCAATATTTGGACCCTCAGGAGTTTCGATAGGGCAGATACGTCCATAATGAGAATAATGAACGTCTCGTACTTCAAAACCAGCTCGTTCTCTTGTCAATCCTCCAGGACCAAGAGCAGATAATCTTCTTTTGTGTGTAATTCCAGTAAGTGGATTTGTTTGTTCCATATATTGAGATAACTGACCAGTAAGGAAGAACGACTGTACAACTGCGATAAGTGCATTACTATTAATGAGGTCATGAAGTGTTACTTCGTCGGGATTTGCAATCGACATTCTTTCTACTGCAGTTCTTGCCACACGTGAAAGACCAATGTTGTATTGCTCAGCAAGAAGTTCACCAACAGTTCTAACTCTTCTATTTGCTAAATGGTCAATATCATCAATTTTATCTTCATCTTTATATACAGCAATCAGTTTGTCTATGATCGCAATGAGGTCTTCTTTTGTTAGAACATGAGTGTTTGCATCAATATTCAAACCTAAGCGGGTATTTAATTTATGACGTCCTACTTTTCCAAGATTGTATCTTCTTTCGTTAAAGAACATTCTATTGAAGAGTTCTAGTGCTATATCATAAGTAGGCTCTTCACCAGGACGTATTAATGTGTATATTTTTTTTAATGCTTCTTCTTGAGTAGTTGTTTGATCTTTAGCAATGGTTTGCTCGAGTATTTTTCTAGTGATCTCAAATTTAGATTTAATAACATCAATTTTTTTGATTCCACCTTCTATCATTGCTTCAATTTCATCAGATCCTATCTCACTGCCAGCATCAAATAAAACTTCACCAGTTTCACTATTCATTACATCAGCAAAAAGGTAGCGATCTTTAGCTTTTTTTACATCAATCTTCTCTTTTTCGTAGAAATAATTTCTGAGGTCATCATTAGTTGAAAGACCAACTGCTCGTAACAAAACAGTTGCCGGAAGCTTTCTCCTTTTATCAATGAGAACAAAAAGAGCATCATAGCTATCCATATTGAATTCAAGCCATGAACCATTGTAGGGGATCAATTTAGCAGAATTTAATATCTTACCACTTGGATGTTTTGCTTCTGAGAAAAAGATACCAGGAGACCTATGAAGCTGACTAATAATTACACGTTCAGCTCCGTTGATAATGAATGTACCCTGATTAGTAATCAGAGGGATCTCGCCAAGAAATACATCTTGCTCGATCGTGCTTTTTACCCTTTTTTCACCAGTCTCTTTAAGAATTTCTTCATCATAAATGACAAGTCTCATTCTAGCTTTAACAGGTGCTTGATAGGAAAGATTTCTTTCGATACATTCATCGGTAGAGTACTTTTCTTTAAGTACGATATAATCAATAAATTCTAAATAGTAGATCCCTTTCTGATCTTCTAATGGAAATATTGATTTAAGAACAGCTTGAAGTCCTTCTTCGTAACGCTTTTGTGGGTGAACATTTCTCTGAAGAAATTGATTATAAGAATCAATTTGCATCGAAAGTAAATTCGGCACGTGTACGAAAGGAAGACCAGACTGTTCGGCTTTCTTTCTGATACGAGAAAAATTTTGAATTTTCAAAAGTTTATACTCCTTATTTTATTGTGTACAAGTAAAATTCCATACAAATTTTTATCATTATAAATAAGGTAACGGAAGTGGACCATCTGGTTCACTTCCGTATAATAATTTTGTTGATTATTTAACTTCTACCGATCCACCAGCTTCTTCTATTTGAGATTTAACTGTTTCGGCTTCTTCTTTTGAAACACCTTGAACAACTGGGTTTGGTGCATTATCAACCAATTCTTTAGCTTCTTTTAAACCTAATTTTGTAATTGAACGTACAACTTTAATAACTTGGATCTTTTTAGCTCCAGAGCTAGTTAAAACTACGTCAAATTCAGTTTGTTCTTCAGCAGCTTCTCCACCGGCAACAGCACCAGGTGCAGCAACGGCTACTGGAGCAGCAGCAGTAATATCGAAGATCTCTTCGAGTTCTTTCACAAGTTCGGAAAGTTTGATTACACTCATTTCCTTAATAATATCAATAACTTGTTGCTTCTTATCAGCCATTATATCCTCCATCGTATATATGTTTATTTATTTTCTTTTTGTTTGGCTATTGTGTCGATTGCATAGATAAATTTTCTCAAGATTCCGCTAAGTGCACCAACAAAGCCATTGATAGGTGCGTTGAAACCTTGTAGAACCATTGACAGTAGAACTTCTTTAGAAGGAAGATCGGCTAGTTTTTCCAGTTGAGATATATCCATTATATCTTTTCCAACTAAACCAATTTTAAACTTCGGGAAGTCCTTGTCAGTCATAATATCTTTTTTGAATTTGGCTAATTCTCTGGCAGCTGCTACTTCATCTACTTTTGAGATTGCAACAGCAGTTGGACCACTTAAATGTTCGTCAAATTCTTTGATTCCCAATTCATTAAGTGCGATCTTAATGAATGTGTTCTTTGAAATGAAATAATCAACATCTGCATTCCGCATTCTGTTTCGTAATTCATCAACTTCTTCAATATTGATCCCTTTATAATCGATCAGAACGATTGATTTTGCATTGTCGAGTCTATCTTTGATTACTTTTACTGCTTCTTGTTTGTATACTTGTATCATAGTAAACTCTCCTACTGCTTAGCAAGCTTTGAAATGCTTGCTATATCCAATTTAATTCCGGGACCCATAGTTGAAGTAATGTTAATTGAATTGATGTAAATGCCCTTTAGTGCTGCAGGTCTCTCTCTAATAATTGCTAAAACGATCGTAAGCAAGTTTTCTTTGAGTTGCTGTGCGGTAAAACTTAATTTACCTGCAATAATGTGGAGATTTGAAAACTTATCTATACGATAAGTGATCTTTCCACCTTTTGCATCTGCAACTGCTTTCTTCACGTCCATTGTAACTGTACCGTCTTTTGGATTTGGCATAAGACTACGAGGTCCTAAAACGCGTCCCAAACGACCGATCTTGCCCATTAAGTTTGGAGTTGTAATTGCAACGTCAAAATTAAACCAACCTGAATTGATCTTCTCAACATATTCATCTACTCCAACAAAATCGGCACCAGCTGCTTTTGCTTCATCAGCTTTATCACCTTCTGCAAAAACAAGAACAGTAGAAGTTTTTCCACTACCATTCGGCAATACTAAAGAGTTCCTGATTTGTTGATCTGCTTTCCGAGGGTCGACACCTAAATTCATATGTAGTTCAACGGTTTCATCGAATTTAGCTTTTGGATATTTCAAAAGCAATTCGATAGCTTCGTCGAGCTCATATCTTTTTGTTTTGTCGATCATCTCATGAGCTTGTTTGTTCCTTTTACTAGTCATTAACACTCCTTATCGATAATCTCCTGCATAAAAACTGAGTGGTTTAGCCTTCGACTAAAACTCCCATATTTCTTGCAGTACCTTCTATCATACGCATAGCACCTTCAATGTTGTATGCGTTTAGATCTTTCATTTTTATCTCAGCTATTTTCTTTACCTGAGCTTTTGTGATCGTTCCTACTTTTTCTATATGAGGGACTCCAGAACCCTTCGCCAAACCAGCTTCCTTTTTAATAAGAACAGCTGCTGGTGGAGTTTTGATCTCAAATGTGTAAGACTTATTTTTCTTAACGTAAATTACAACTGGGAAAATCATCCCAGGAGAATCTTTTGTTTTATCGTTGAATGCTTTACAAAATTCTCCAATGTTAATCCCTGCTTGACCAAGTGCCGGACCAACTGGCGGTGCCGGAGTTGCTTTTCCTGCAGGAAGCTGCAATTTTACTAAATGTTCAATATCTTTTGGTTTTGCCATTTTTTCCTCTATTTACATAAGTTCAATCTGATCAGTTCTAACCTCTACAGGCGTAACCCTACCAAAGACAGTTACTTTGACAGTAAGTTTTTCTCTGTCATTATGTAATTTTTCTATTACACCTTCGAAGTCGCTGAATGGACCAGTTGTGATTTTGACCATATCCCCAGGGATATAGTTTACATTTTGTGAAGCAACTTTATCGCGGTCGTCGATACCCAACAAACGTTTTACCTCAGCATCAGAAAGAGGTTGAGCCTTCTTTCCAGTTCCAAGGAAATGAGTGACACCAGGAAGTCCAACAACAAATGAATATAATTCAGGTGTAAGATCAGCTTCTAGTATAACATAACTGTTGAATAATTTTTTTTCACGCTCAATTCTCTTCCCATCTCTAATATGAAATGTTTTTTGAGTAGGAATCAGGATCTGTCCGATCATTCCATCAAGAGGTGTACCCTTAACTCCCTTCTCCATCGCTTCTCTTATTTTGAATTCATGGGAAGCATAAGTGTGAACAACATACCACTTCATTTACTTAGCCTTTCAACAATAATTTTCTAATCAAAAAGCCGAAACCTGAATCAACTAAAGACAAAAATAAAGCTACAAACATCGACATCAAGATGACTACCGTAGTACCTTCTTTAATATCAGCTCTAGTTGGCCATGATACGTAAGACATTTCCGTCTTAACGCTTTTGAAAAAATTAAATATTTTTTTAAACATAATCTCTCACTTTTAGTGGCAGGCCCGGCAGGACTTGAACCCGCAACCCCTGGTTTTGGAGACCAGTGCTCTACCAATTGAGCTACAAGCCTGCATAATTATTTATCTGGTTTGCTTATGATCAGTATGCTTTCTACATTTAGGGCAATATTTCTTATACTCTACTCTTTTAGGATGAGTTCTCTTATTTTTAGTAGAAGAATAATTTCTATTTTTGCATACTTCACAAGCCATTGTGATTATTTCTCTCATTTTTTCCTACTCAAGAACATCGCCGACAACGCCAGCGCCGATAGTTCTTCCACCTTCACGAATCGCATAACGAAGTCCTTTCTCCATTGCGATTGGAGTAATAAGCTCTGCTGATATTGTTACGTTATCACCTG
>JAVCCD010000349.1 GCA_030765665.1 Candidatus Tenebribacter mawsonii
TTCAAAGTGAAAGAAAATATTTTTACAGTTTGATAGATAGTAATGACATCTCATTGATCAATGCAATGAGAATGAATTACGAGCTGGATAAAGAAGATGATGTGCTGATGATCTATCTTGGTTTTGATTATAAGAAAGGCTTAATAATGAAGGGGGAGGAGTTCGTTAAAAGCCTTCCTATTTTAACAAGCTCAGAATCTGTAGATCTGGAACGAGAGATTTGTTCAAGATTAGCATTATATCAGGATGAGATGGAAATACCGCATGTGGAGAAGGTGATCGTCTGCGGTGAATATTGCCAGGATGGGATGCTGGAAGCCATTGCTAATACATTCCCTGCTGCCAAGGTAGAAAGATTCAAATTCAGCAATTTGCTTTTTTCCGAAGAATTAGAACAGGAGTTACAAGAAGAGGAACTGGCTGCTTATGTGATACCTATATCACTTGCCTGCAAGATATTATTCAGTAAATCAGCCCAATTGCTCCAGACAAATTTCCTGGAAAAGAAGATCATTAAAAGTCAGAAAGTGGTTCAATTTTCCTGGCATAGTTTTTTGATGTTAGCCATATTATTAGGGATCAGCTTCTCATTTACCAATAATATTCTGGATTTACAGAATAAACTCACAATACTGAAAGTGCAGCTGGAGAATAAAAAGATAGAATATGAGAAAGCAAAATCTGAAAAAGACCCGGGACCTGGAATTCAAAATGAGATTGAACGATTAACCGCTCAATTTGAAAAGATGAAATCGCTTTATAACAATAAAGCAATCTGGTCACAAATTCTGGAAAAATTAACTCTGGAATTTGAGAAATATCCTATTAGCTGGCTTTCAAATATCCAGGGTAATCAGGACGGATTTACGATATTTGGATCAACCACTAAACGTGAGAATATAGTAAAACTTTCTGATTGTTTCCCAGATGGTACAATAAAAAGCGTTATGTCAAATGAATGGGAGACGAGGACTATCTGGAATTTTGAGATCAGATATAGTTATTTACCGGCACTGCCAATTGTGCAAAGCTGGAGTGATAAAAAAACTCAGAAGACTATTGATGTTTCTAATCAAGATAATGTAAAGGATGAAAGCACCATAAAGCCAGGGAAATCTAAGCGTAAGATGGATCCAATATATGAAAAATATCGGCAGATAACAGAAGATTATAATCAATATCATCATGATGAAATGATCATTCATGCCCAGGAATTTATTAAAAAATATCCTGAGAGTTCTTTAGTGACAAATTGCCGTTATTTAATTGGCGAAATAAAATATCGAGATGGTAAGATCAAAGAAGCTGAAGAATTGTTTGATCAGGTTTTGAAAGTGGACAGTTCCATGGAGCCTTATGCTTTATATCAGCTTGCTCAAATATACACACAGACAGAGAGACCATACCTGGCAATTGTCAATCTGAATCTGCTTACAAAAAAATATCCTCAAAGCGATGTGGTTTCCAAAGCAAAAGGATTATTAAAAAAATTGGCGGCTTATCATGAATAATGCTTTAAGAATAACATTAATTGTATTTGTTCTTCTGCTATTGGTTCTTGTAGGAGGCACACTGTATAAGAACCAAAATCAAAAGAAGATAACCGCAATGACCCAGAGTATTACTGATCTGGATAAAAAAATCCAGAAAATTAGTGAAGAATTTGCTCAAAGTATTGAGCTGAAAAAAGAATTGGCAAGGGTTAAGGAGCAGGTTGATAAATTCGAAAAGTCAATTTCAAAGTATGACAGCCCCCCCATTACTTATGATTATTTACTTAATATTCTTGACATGATGAAAGATGATCTGATCTTCAACTTCACTTATTCCGGGCAGAAACAAGATGCCGGGATGATGTTGAACTCCTACTTAATTAAAGGTTCAGCAAGTCTTAATCAAGTATATCAGCTTGTTTCCCAACTTGAAAAGCAAAAAACTATATATTATATTTATAATCTGGCAATTACAGCCCCGGAGATCACAGCTTCTGATACAATAAATTACTCCTTTATGGTAGATTCAATCAGTGAAAATGCAGTCCCACAAAAAGTAGATCATAAATTGAAAAAGATCAGTATTAATCACAAAGTGGGAAGATTGTTTACCTGTGGACTGCTGGAAGAGAAACGTGCAGCAGAAAAAGCGATCAGGGAACGTAATTTTGGGTTAATTAATTTAAATAATCTAAGTTTGATAGCAGTCAGGGGAGATGAAGCCATTTTCCATGATAGTCAGGGAATATTACATGTTCTTATTTCTGGAGACAAGGTCAAAGATGGACTTTTGACTGAAATTGATGAAGAAAATGGAATTGTGAAATTCATGATGAATATGGGCAATGGAAAGAAGGAAGAAAGGGTTTACAATATTGGAAGTGGAGGTAAGCAATGATCAGGTCAAAAAAAGCAGGAATTCTGATTATATTTTTAATCCTGATAACTTTACAACTTATCGGTCAAGAAAGCAAGAGTGAAACAATCTCATTAAGCAGGAATACAACAATTAATGATGCGCTAACTACCATTGAAGTAATTTCTATCAGAACGGAAGGGAAAAAGATCTATAATCTTTCTTCTTCTAATGCTGTTATAGGAATTCCAATAAAAAATACTGACTGGAAGGATGCGCTGGAGATAATTTGTAAAATTCATAATTTAACGAAGGAAGACCGTGCAGGCACAATTATGATCAGCGATACAGAATCAGCATCCAGTGAAGAAATAAGACTGGACAACCGGCAGGTGAAGATCAGTGCATCAGTTTTAGAGATAAAAAAGACTGTGGCAGAAA
>JAVCCD010000256.1 GCA_030765665.1 Candidatus Tenebribacter mawsonii
CTTACTCCAAGTTATACAACTAGTTGGGAACATATTCCGGTTGTAAAAGCAATATGAATAAAACAAGAAAGATCATTCATGTGGATATGGACGCTTTTTTTGCAGCAGTTTATATTCGAGATCATCCAGAAGTTAAAGGTAAACCTGTAATCTGCGGAGGACCTGCAAATAGCAGGGGTGTAGTTTCTACCTGCAATTATGAAGCCCGAAAGTTTGGTGTTCATTCCGCAATGCCTAGTTTTAAAGCCTACAAGTTATGCCCAAATGGTATTTTTGTAAAGCCAGAATTTGATGCAATTAAAGAAGCATCTGAGATTGCAAAAGAGATTTTCTATGAATACTCAGATCTGGTTGAACCTGTATCAATTGATGAAGCATATATTGATGTGACTGAAAATAAAAAAAGCATTGCATCTGCAACTCAGATTGCAATTGAGATAAGAAGAAAAATATTTTGTAAAACAAAACTCACAGCATCGGCAGGAGTTTCATATAATAAATTCCTGGCAAAAATTGCTTCTGACATGAATAAACCAGATGGGTTGATGGTCGTAACTCCCTTAAAGGCAAAACAAGTACTGGAAGAACTTCCTATTGGAAAATTTCACGGAATTGGAATAAAGAGTGAAGGAAAAATGAACCTGCTGGGTATAAGAAATGGAAGAGATCTGAAGGAACGGACATTGAAAGAATTGATGAAACACTTTGGAAAGGCTGGAAGCTATTATTATAATATTGTTAGAGGAATTGATAATAGGGAGGTGACTACAAAAAGAATTAGAAAATCTCTTGGACATGAGCGCACCTTCGCAAAGGATATAAGTGATGTAAGTAAAATGGTGGAAATTCTGTTCAAGCTCGCAGAAAAGATTAGCAAACAGATACAGGAAAGAAAATTTAAGGCAAAAACTTTGACACTGAAAATTAAGTATGCAAATTTTGATGTAGTAAGTAGAAGCAAAACACTTGATATTCCATTTGATCAGGATAGAGTTATCAATCATTTAGGGAAAAAAATGCTTCTTGAAACTTTAGGACCAAAATGTAAGATTAGGCTTTTAGGTTTGAGTGTATCTAACCTGGTTTGGGAAAATGATAAAAAGGATAAACAAGAACTGTTTTCGTTTTTTAAATCTGAGATGCCGGTAATATGATTTTAGCTCAAAGCTCTACTTTCATGTAACAGGCAAGAGTGTCTATTTTACAAGTAACTTGAAACTCCGATTTCGAGTATGAAAAGTACAAGATTGGAATCTTGTTTTACCCTTAGCTCAAAGCTCCGTGTTTGCGAATAATATGATTAAGATTACGATTCATTGTTCGTAAATTGAGATTGCTGATATAATTATTTTGATAAAACTTATCAACCAGAAATGAGCTGGAGGATCAATGTGTGGTAGACTTGCACTTTATAGTAGTTTTCAAGCAATAAAAGATTATGCTGATCTTTTAAATGATAATAATGAAATAGAAGCGAATTATAATGTTGCTCCCGGGCAGGAAATTCCAATTCTAATTAATAATAATCAGCAAAACGTTCTGAGATTATGTAAATGGGGGTTAATTCCTTTTTGGGCGAAAGATGAGAATATAGGTAATAAGCTTATAAACACACGAAGTGAAACAATTGCTGAGAAACCAAGTTTCAAGTATGCTTTTCAGCGGAGACGTTGTCTCATCCCTGCAAATGGATTTTACGAATGGAAAAAAGAGAATAAACAACCCTATTATATTACATTACAAAATAGGGAATTATTCTCATTCGCAGGGATTTGGGAGATCTGGAAATCTCCCGCTGGAAAGCAAATAATATCATGCTCGATAATTACATCCTCACCCAACGAAAAGCTAAGAAATATTCATCATCGTATGCCGGTTATATTAAAAAAGGAACAAGAGAAGAACTGGTTATTATTAGATGATCAAACACTTTTGCTAAAACTTCTGATATCTTATCCTAAAGAGGAAACGCTTTTTCATCCAGTTTCATTAGAAGTTAATTCAGCAAAAAATAATTATCCTGAATTGATCAAAGCAATCTAATTTATTAAATTTCTTTAATAATAAAACAACTTGCTTAATTAAAATCAAAAAATATCTTTGCGAAAGAAATAGTTTAAGGAACAGAGTATGAATTTTCTAGAAAAGCTACTAAAAAAAGTGTTAGATAAAAACCTACTTCTCTATAATCTTTTAGTAACACTTATCACCCTCCTCATTTTCTTTGGGATATTTTTCTTGGGAAGTTTATTGATTTTAGCAATTGGTTATTATATTGCATATTCGGCAAATACAGATTCAACTTCACTCGGCGCTATTTTGCTCACGATCATCATTCCCCTTGTTATTGGTATCTTAGATTTTGTGTTATGCCTTTTCATCCTTATTGTAAACTTAAAATTTAAAAGCCCAATAGAAAAATGAATATCAAACACATTCCACTCAATCAAAACATTCTACAAACTGCACTGAATGAAATCAACAGCGAGAAATGTTTGCTGCTCTTCCCCACTCGTAAAAGTAAACGAGAAGCACAGAAATTATATCAACCTAAGTGGGATTTTAGTGAACATCAGTTCCTTACAATGGATGAATGGAAAAAATCCCTATTTATCTCTGATAAACCAATTTTGAAAGAAGAAAAACGTACTCTAGCTCTGTTTCAATCTCTGTCAGCTGAATCAAAAGATTTCTTCAAAATTAAAGCTTATCATCAATCAATTGAGTTTGCTTATAAATTCTTTGGATTTTGGGAAGAGATGCAAGAAGAACTTATATCGAATGATTCAATAACTGAAGTACTATCTGCCAAACAAACTTCCGGTGATTGGCAATTGAACAGCTTTGAACATCTTCTTCAGATCAAATACAATTATCAGAAGCATCTTAATAAAATAAATTTCACTGACACAATTGTTATAAGAAACAGAGAAAGTTATTGTGAATCTAATTTCAATAAAATAATTGTTGTTAATCAGTTTTATTTCACAAATTTCGAAAAAAAGCTTCTTATGAAATTTAAGGATGAAGTCATAATTATTTCACAGATCCCTGATGTGTGTTTTGTTGAAGAAGATCTTAAAATATCACCTGATTTCAATGCAAATCACATAAAACCATTTTTTACCAATAAATTGCGGATGTATACTTCTTTCGATCAATCACAGATGATCGCTCAGATGACCACTGCATTAGCTACAACAGAAAAGTCTACAATCATAGATTTTCAATTTGAAAGACAACCTTATGCTCACTTACTTTCCAATGAGTTTTTCTCAAAATCAACTTCTCTGAATTTTCCTAGTACAAGATTTTTTCATTTCTTTCAGGTAATTTCTGAAATGCTCAATTCAATAATCTGGGAAGGACAGCCATTTCTAATTTCTATGCAGTCAATTTTAGCATTGGTTTCAAATGATGATCTGCTGAGATACTTTATTAAAGATATTTCTGAACGGGAATCGATTCGTTCTTACATTTTCAAACTAATTGATAACGATTTCAAATATCTTGATCTTGAGTTTATCCAACAAAATAAATCAGAATTCATACCACTGTTTGAACATGTCTTCAAACTACTTAAGAATTTCCGAAAACTATCAACAATAAAAAATTTGATAGACTATATTGATGAAAATCTTGATTTGGAATACTTGCTTGCTGATTTGCAAAACACGACTGATGTAGCAGAAGTTTTCTATGAGTCTCTGGCTGATTTTAAGTCTATAGAAGAAATTGAATTAATAGGAAATTGGAAAGATATTTTCCCAACAAAACTTGCTGAAAATCTTCTCAAACTTTTTCTGGATTATCTTAAGTCAAAAAAGCTTAAACTTGAAACATCTACATCACCAACTTGTTTTGAGATTACCACCTTACAAGACACAAGAAATCTAGAATTTCAAAATCTGTATATTCTGAATGTGGTGGAAGGAGTGCTTCCCGACCGCAAGCACACTCAATTCCTGCTTTCGGAAAATCAGCGTAAAGAACTTGGATTGAAAACTTATGAGGATATTATACTCCGAGATAAATTTTATTTCTATCGACTGCTCTGTAGTTGCCAAAATGTAGCTGCTTTTACTCGTAATAATTTGGAAGAAAACATCGAAATCAGTTCATTTTTAGAGGAATTGAAATTGCATGATATGCTTGAAGAAGTTGATGCAGTTGATTTTTCTAATCTTCAAAAACAAATTTTCAACAATCTGCTTAAATCGAATCACTTAGAAATTCCAAACAAACAAAATCTTCCTGAAAACTTCTTCTATTTTCAATATGATAAGAATGCATTCCCTGACAATAAATTAAGCTTGAGTTTTTATAAATGGGAAAAACTTAAGAACAATGCTTTTGAGTATTATCTGGAATTTATTGTAGACCTATGTAAACATGTAACAGAGATCGGTAATGATTTCAGCAGCAGACTTATAGGAACAATTTCACATGAGATCATCACTCTGGTTTGGAAGCGCTTGATCGATGTTTATCATTCCAATGAATTTAAGCATAATTTTGTTCACAACACCAAACTCTATGTTGAGCAATCAATCGAGCATTATCTCAAATATAATCGTGATTTTCGATACATCTCCCCTCATAATTTTTCCGATAATTATTTCCAGAAGATCTTTTTACCCGTCCTTACTGAAGGTATTGAAAATTTCTTTTATAGATTGCACAATGACCTACATCTCTCAAATAAAGATATTAAAGTCTTTCCTGAAACAGAAAAAAGTATGGAAAAGAAATTTACAGATATCAATGACTTGGAAATCTATTTGAAAGGTCGTCCCGATCTGCGAATACATGCTGACGATCATAAATTCATCTTTGATTTCAAAACCGGAAACAGTGATTATGCAAAACTGAAACGCTACAATCAGCAACTGCAGTTTTACGAAAATATCTCTTACTTGATAGATCTTCCTGTAATTGTTGATAAACTCCATTCATATCTTTTCTTTGTGGAGCAGAAAGACCTGAAACGTCTTTCAAAACGAACCGAATTGAAGGACAAAATTATTGAAGGAATTGAGCTGATAGTGATAGATGGTTTTGGTTTAGCTGAGAAAGAAGACAAATACGAAGACATTGATGTTACTCGCCGGAATCTGCTTTCAAAAAGAGAGGTGAACTAATGAGTCCTCTTGTAATTCGAGCCAGCGCTGGAACCGGAAAAACCTATCGTCTCTCTTTAGAATTCATAAACCTCTTGCTTAAACATCGCATCCATTTTGATGAAATTCTGGTTATTACATTCACCAAAAAAGCTACAGCAGAAATCAGGGAACGCATTTTTCTACAATTGCATGAAATTGTAAATGGTACTAATGCAGGAATAGAATTAAAGCAAACCATTCAAGAAAATATTAATCCTAAAATTCAATTCAATGCTGAAGAGATGGTTTTCCTGCAAAATACTTATCAGAAGATGATTACGAATAAATCAGCGGTGAAGATCAGCACAATAGATTCTTTTGTAAACACGATTTTCAGCGGAATCATTGCACCCTTCCACAACATTACGGAATTTCAAATCGATAACAAAATCAATTCTGAAATTCTTCCAGAAATTTATGAGAGAATTTTAAAGGATGAGAATTTAACCAACTATGAAAATATATTTTTACAAGCTAAACGAAGAAATCTGGATCAATTCAAAGAATTAATTTTGGGCATAATAGAAAACCGTTGGTTATTTGAATTTGTTGATCTTTCAAATTTGGATGAACAAACATTGAAAATCCAAAAAGAAGCAGCTTTCCAAAAGTATGAAATAGAAGTAGAAAATTTCCTGGATTTACTGCAAATTGAGATTGATAAAAAAGGTGAATCAATTATTTCTCTATTACAGAAAAACTTTGTTGAGATTATGTCTACACACCTTAATATCTCAGTTTTGAATGTAACTGATTTCTCAGAAAGAATGTTTTCAATTCTTACAAATAAAAATTTTCTGGATGAGAATTTTAAGTTAATGCTTGATGATAAGAATTTATGGAATGGAACTAAATTGCGCAATAAAGAATTAAAAGAACTTTTTGCAAGTTTACAGAATTCTTTAGCTAATTTTCTGTATTTTGACAAAGCACTGATCGAGCAGTTAAATATCATTTCTTTAGCTTCTGATATACTGCAGACTTACGATAAGATTAAATTCCGCAACAAGATTTTCACGCATTCCGATATTAGCTATTATACCTTCCGCTTTCTGTACGATCCACAACTTTCTATTGTCGATAAAGAAAATGTTCTGAATGTTTTCTATGAGCAGCTTTCCTACAACACACGTTTTATTTTGATCGATGAATTTCAGGATACCAGTATTTTGCAATGGAATATTTTTAAACCAATGTTAAAAGAAATCACCAGCGGGATTGGGCAAAAAGATTATGGAAATGTGATTGTTGTTGGAGATGAAAAACAAGCAATCTACGGTTGGCGAGGTGGTGAGCGCAAACTACTCACAGATTTCGAATCTATCTTAAATGAACCAGTGGAATATGATACACTTTCTACTTCCTATCGCAGTAAACCAATTTTGATGAATTGGCTGAATAAGTTATTTAAATCTGAATTTCTAAATATCGTGGAAGATTGGGAATATATAGAAATCGATTGTGCTAAAACTGAAGGTGGATTCGTTCAGATCGACTTTCAAAATTGTATTGAAGATGATAGAAAGCTTGAAAAAGCAGAAGTTTACCAGAAATTCGTTCAGAAAAACATAATTTCTAATTTAGATTCTAGATTGATCATTCCAGCTGATTCTGCTATAATCATGAGAACTAATAAAGAACTTGGTATTATGGCTCAGGTTCTGGACGAAGCAGGCATTGATTATACACTGGAAATGTCAGGTTCTCTTTTCAATCATAAAGCTATCAAGCCGATCCTCTTTATTCTCAAATTCTTAGTCTATGAAGACTTCATGGAACTGATTAAATTTTTGCGATCTGATCTAGTTCTGATGTCTCCAACTGATTTGAAATTTGTAATCGACAGATATAAAAATTCTGCAAATTTAGATGTTTTTCTGCGAAAATCTGATCTTCATCCATATTTGAATGTTTTGTATAAGTTGAAGCATCACTCAGATTCTATTTTGAGTTTGATCAAATTAGTCCTGGAGGAATTCGGATTCTCTAAAGTTTTTTCATCTGAAATTGAATTGAAGAATCTGCTGAGATTTCTGGAAGTTACAGCAGAATTTGAACGCTCCAACCATGAATATACATCCAATGTATCTGGATTTTTGCAGTATTGCAAATTGATAGAAGAGAAGGATGAATACTCCCAGATCGGTCAATCGGTAAGTGGTTCTATAAAACTGCTTACAATACACAAATCTAAAGGATTACAATTTGAAACTGTTTTTGCAGTTTTTGATGTTACTGCAAAAAGTGGTGGAAATAATTCGGGATTAAAATTGTATTATAAATTTGCTGATAATTTTAACAGTTTTGATGATTTTGCTTTTACCTATAATTTTAATAGAATTATGCAGAAATCGCAAAAAAGTAAGTTAATTGAATTTGTGAATAATCGTGATTCCGGTGATGAACTGAATAATATTTATGTTGCTCTCACTCGTGCAAAAAACAATCTCTTTATCTATCTGCATTATAATAAAAAGGGTAATTTACAAAAATTAATTAAAGACACAACAAATGATTCAACAATATTGAAGCAAGTAACAAATACTATATATAGGGAATTCAAAAATAATTTGCAGGAACGCTCTCAGGTTCATCATCAGATGCGGTTTGGTAAACTATCTACAGAACTAATTACAATGGATGATAAAATTCACCAAAAGCTTGAGTTACCTGATTATTTCAAAATTTTTAAACCCGATAACATCATAAAAAAAGACATTACCAATTTGTATCAACTTAAAACTGAGTTTCTGCAAAATCAAAGCCTTTTAATTGGTAATATCGCACATGAATTCCTTAGTCATATAAGTTATAATGAAGAAAATGAAATAGACATAGCTTATAAAAAAACCATTGCTAAATATGGTAGCCTTTTGCATCGAGATGAGTTGGATGAAATTCTAAAAAAAGTTCGAATTTTTATAAATGATAATGCAGACTATTTTGATGAATCACACTGGAATAAAATATTTAATGAATACACAATTTTTGATGATTCAGGCAAAGAATCTCGTATAGATAGATTAATGTTAAACACTTCTGAAAAGAAAATACTAATATTAGATTACAAAACTGGTTCGAATTATGAAGAAGAGCAACTTGACAGATATAAAGCTATTATTGATAAGTTTCCGATAGTAAAGAAAGATAATTATAGCGTGGAAGTAAAGTTTATTGAGGTGAAGGTTTGAATCCTCTGCTGTCTCCTTTGAATCAAAGGAGAAC
>JAVCCD010000146.1 GCA_030765665.1 Candidatus Tenebribacter mawsonii
AACGATTTTGGTGCTGTTGATGAAAATGGTGATCACGATGATTGGATCGAAATTTACAACGCAGGTGACGAAGCAATTGATATTGGTGGAATGTATATTACCGATAATCTTGAAGGATTAATGACAAGTCAAATTCCAGCAACAGATCCAGCTTTGACAACTATCGAACCAGGTGACTTCCTTATTTTATGGGCAGACAAAGAGCCAGAACAAGGAATTTTGCATATTGATGATGTTAAACTATCTAGTGATGGTGAACAGATAGGGCTAACAGATACTGATGGAGTAACGGTTCTTGATTCGTTAACTTATGGAGAACAAACTACTGATATTTCTTACGGTAGAATTCCTGATGGTGAAGATACATGGGAATACTTTGGTGCCGGATATACAAGTATGCCAACTCCCGGAACTACTAACGGAAGCGGTGATGCGCCGATTGTCATCTTCTATATCAATGAGTTCTTAGCTAGTAATGATACAACTTTTGCTGATGAACACGGTGATTTTGATGACTGGATTGAGATCTATAATGGTGGGAATATTGCCGGAGATATTGGTGGAATGTATTTCACAGATGACCTTACTAATCTTATGAATTCCCAAATTCCAACTACTTTTCCAGATTCTACTACTATTAATCCTGGTGAATATTTAATTATCTGGGCAGATAAAGAACCTGAGCAGGGAGTATTACATCTTGATGATGTTAAACTTTCCGGTGATGGTGAAGATATTGGTTTAACAGCAGTAGACGGAACTACAATTATCGATTCATACACATTTGGTGTTCAGACTACAGATGTATCTGAAGGAAGATCACCAGATGGTGGAGCAACATGGCAATTCTTCACAGTTCCTACACCAGGTGCATCTAACCAATAAGATTAACTAAATATAAGCAGCAGCGGGTTTTGCTCCTGCTGCTTTTTTACTACAGAAGGTTTGATGAAAAGTATAAAATATTTATTAATAATGTTCTCATTAGTCACTATTGTATCCTGTAGCATAGAGGAAAGCATCACGGAGCCGGAAGATCAATTTATTTTAGTTTTAGATTCTGAAATAGAACTAAGTTTTGCAGAACCATCCGGATTAACCTATGACCCAGATACTCAAACATTATGGACGGTAAACGATCCGCCTAATAACAAAATATACAATATTAATTTAGATGGTGAATTATTAGAAACACTAACTTTTATAGGAAATGATCTGGAAGGAATTGCATTTGATATCAACACAAATACATTGTGGATAGCAGAAGAGGGAACTTTTGAAATTATTAATGTATCGTTGCTGGGGGAAGAATTACAAAGAGAACATTTATCACTTTCACAATATAATTCGGATTCTGGCTTAGAGGGATTGTGTCTAGGTAATTCTGGAAAATTCTATCTGCTCAAAGAAAAAGAACCTGGATTATTCATTGAAGTTAGTCAGGATTTTTCAACTCTCACAGAAACAGAATTATCATTTGCAGATGACTATTCCGGTATTTGTTATGATAGTACAAAAGATGGCTTCTGGATAGTTAGTGATGAATCTGAAAAACTATATTTATGGGACTTAACAAATGGTGTTCGTGAGGAATATCCGCTAAATTTCCCCAAAGCTGAAGGTATTGTATTTATTGCAGAAACAAATTCTTTTTATATTGTAAGTGATTCAGAAGAAAAATTATACAAGTTTCATATAGAAGAAAGATAATTAACATAAAACCTTTGTGAAGAGTTAAAGTATTCTTTTAACGATCACAAAGGTTTTTACGTTTTCAATTTCTTTTTCTGAGCTGCTGGGAATAATATATTATTCAAAATTAATCTGTAACCGGGTGAATTTTTGTGCAGATCGAGTACTGTTTCTGGATCTCCAATTTTATGCTGATAATCTTCTGGATCGTGCCCACCATAAAATGTAAAAGTTCCCTTTCCAAAGTTTCCATGTAAGTACTTCACTTCTTCTAATCCGGGAGATTCTCCCAGGATAATCACACTCTTCTTAACATACTTTTTATGAAATGAAGTGGTCTGTCCCAAGAATCCATTAATCACATTTGTATGACATTGTGTAAGCATTGTTGGAACCGGATCGTATTTTGCTGAGAAATCAAAAAGCTGAAAGAAGTCTGCTTCAGCTCCTCGTAATTTTGCATAATCACTCGCATCAATTGTGGAAAATTCATATTTGTACGGATTGGGTAACAAATCGAAATCGGTGAAAGCAAATGTACGAGAAAAATCTAATTTCTTTTTATAGTCAGCATCAATTCCGTCTCCATCAAAGACTTCGGAACAGATATCCGTGTTACCCGCTGCAAGTGCAATATCATAAGTATCGGTTGCTGCACACATGGCAAATATAAAGCCACCATTCTTCACATAATTTCGTAACTTCTCAGCTACAGCATGCTTCAGCTTCCAAACTTTATCATAACCCAGCTTGGTTGCTAATTCTTCGTTCAAACGTACATCTTCTTTATACCAATTAGTATTGCGATAACTTGAATAAAATTTACCATATTGCCCAGTAAAATCTTCATGATGAAGATGCAACCAATCATACTTATCTAAGCCACCCGAAAGTACTTCTTCATCCCAGACAGTCTCATATTCAATTTCTGCATAAGTTAGCGCCAGAGTTACAGCATCATCCCACGGTTGCGAGTTTGGTGGCGTGTAAATAGCTATCTCCGGCTCCTTTTCCAAAACAACTACATCCATATTGTTTTGCTCAATTTCTGTTAGGATCATAGCAAATTCAGCAGAAGTAATTTTTTCAAAATCTACTCCGCGAATATTACATAATCCTTCAATCTCCTGAAGATCCGGCATCAAATATGAACCACCTCTATAGTTTAATAGCCATTTGACAGTGATTTGTTTTTGTAAGGCTGTAAAAGCAATTCCATACGCTTTGAGATGATTACTTTGATATTGATCCATTGGTATTAGTATCTCTGCAGATGCAGATATAGTTATTAATAAGATTAGAATTATTGCAATATATTTCATTTTTCTCCATTTTTTGTACCATGTTCACCTTGAACG
>JAVCCD010000091.1 GCA_030765665.1 Candidatus Tenebribacter mawsonii
CATTTTTGAATAAACACCTTGTAAAAACAACTTTAGATATTTCTAAAGCAAAAGAATATATTATCGGAGATGATAAAGGTTCCGCTCTCAAGCTTCTAATTATTATTCAAGAGATTATTTTAAATGCGGTAAAATATTCTTCTTTTGTTTCCAAAGAATCACGAAATCTACATATTAAATTTAAAGCAGATAATAACAACATTTCAATTACAGTTTCTAATACTTTCAAGCCAAACGTGCAAGTAAAAAGCAGTGGATTAGGGCAGGAGATCATTAGAAATTTTTCAAAGTTGTTACAAACTGAACCAATAATAAATACAGATAATAATTTATATTCTGTAGAAATTAGATTTAAGAATATATGGAGGATTGATCAATGAAGATATTGTATGTAGAAGATAAACCATCTGAGAATATCGATAGAATTATCTTCTTTTTTAAAAAATATCTAAATAAAGATATTATAAAACAATTAAAGGATTTAAAAGACGATGAATCCGGATACGGAGCTTCTGCTGAAGAGATACAGCAAATCATTAATTCATCAAATAATATTTGGTTTGAATATAACTTCTACCAAGCATTGAAAGTTCTTAATAATGAACAGAATAAATTTGTATTATTTATTATTGATAGAAATCTTAGTGATTCAGATTATGATGTTGAAGAAATTCAGAAAATAGAACCAAATTATTCAGAAGAAATGAGTGTAAATTTTCTTGGTTTTGAAGGAGATTACTTGTTGCACAAACTACTCTATGAGAATGTTGATGTAAACAATAAGTTCTTTTTCCTTACAGCGAATTCATCTGATAGTTTAAAGAATTTGGAAGATATTCAAAAACATATTGAATGGGGTAAATTTTCTTCGGATAATTTTATAGACAAAACGGATAACAGACAGAAAGAAAAACTTCGGAATGTCATAAATGGTCATCAGCAAATGCAGGTTCAATTAGAGAATTCAGAATATCTTGAAATATTGCAGAAGTACGTTGGAGAAAAAACTGTAGATGAGTTCATGAAATTAATGATTGATAAAGATTTACAAATCCCTGATGCTCTGGTTTCTTGCAGAAAACTACTGGAAAGTATTTTAACAATTTTAGCTGAAATAATAAAACCTACGAATAGTGATTGTTGGCGTTATAAAAAAGGCAAAAAGGAATTGAAACTTTCCACTTTTATTAATCATGTTACGAATGAAGAAATTGTATATTATTCATCAAATACAATTGTTGAAATGGCATTGAAGAATATAAAAACAATTTCAAGTGAATTTGGTGCACATCAGGATTTAAAATCAGATAAAGTGTTAGCAACTAATAATACAGTGCAATCGTTGATATATAATCTTAAAGATATTATTCTTTGGTTTGGTGATATTTTGGAGTAATGTACGTCGACGTTGTACGTCGATAATAATCGCAACGTACAACGTTGCGGTACAATATCTTTGTCTTCTGGTTGATAGGTTCGAACTTATCAATCCAATTGTGTCCGCAAGTTCAACTTGCGAACAAGAGAATAGATTACAAAAAAGAATCCCCTTTGAAGCTTCCAAAGGGGATTTTGCAATTACTAAATTTAACTAAAATCCACCAGATTTCGTAGCTTCTTCAAGCTGCCTTAGAGTAACTCTGGTCTTATTTATATCACTTAGAACAGAAGAACTATCAGTTCTTTTTTCAGTTTCAGAAAGATAATGTTCAGCTTTTTTGAAATTAGAATTTGCCTCAGCTTTTACTTTATCACGTTGCTCAACTAGCTCATCAGCCTTTTCACCATAATAAATACTTTTATCTAGATATAATCCTTCAAATTCGAGGAATTTTTCGTATTTCTTATAGCCAATATTTTGATGTATAGAAGCTAAAACACGGTAAGACTCATAAAGTTCTGCATTAAGCTCAATTGCTTTATTTGCATTATGTATAGCCTTTGCAAATTCTTCCAGCACTATATACACATCTGCTAAGCGAAGATATACTTTTGGGTTTTCAGGATCAAGAGTTTTAAGGTCGTTAAGAACCTTAAGTGCTTCATTATTTTGATTTGTTTCTCTATAAGCTCCTGCCAAATTCATATATGCTGTTTTGTTATCAGGCTGGTCTATAACCATTTGCTTATAATTCTCAATAGCGCTTTCTAATTTTCCTGTTTTATGATAGCACTTTGCAAGTTTCTTTTGCAGGTCATCATCTTCCGGGGAAGCAGTAGAAGCTGTTTCTAACGGTTTAATCGCTTCATCATAGAATTCTGTATTATAAAGAACTTCACCTAAAGCTTTATATGCTTCAAAATATTCTTCATCAATATCTATAGCATTATTAAATGCTTCCTTAGCTTGATCAGTATATTCAAGCTCAGCATAGATATTACCAATACTTAACCAGATATCCTTACTTTCTGCAAATTCAGTAATTTTCTCAAGTGCTTCTGCAGCCAGTTCAAACTCTTCCATTGCTAAATAAGACTTACTTAAATACTCTAGAATGTCTTTATCTTCCGGTATTATTTCCAAAGCATTATTGTAAAATTCTACAGAGGCTTCAAACTCCTTATTTATAAACTTTATGAGACCAAGATAAAAATATCCATCTCTGCTGGTTGCATCCAAGCTAACCAGATTTAAAAATGACTCTTCTGCAGAATCAAAATTCTTACTGCTAAAATGTTGCATTCCAATGTTAAGTAATTTTTCTATTTCACCAGCACCTAATTTCTGAATCTTTGGAATAAGTTCTTCGGCTAACGTTTGCTGTCTTTGTTTACTTTTTTTCTCAACGTTAAAAGAAACTACACTAACTTCATTTGTTTGCATACTATAAATTTTAGCAGTAATTTTAAAGCTGGAGCTAGACTCAGCAGATATTGCTCCCCAAATTACAACATTGGCTTCTAGTTCGTTACCCATTGCAGCTATGTCTTTTACTCCTGCATAAGAAAGATTTGAAATCCCAGAAGCCTGAAGCACTTTCTTTGATTCTTTTATACTTATTAACTCAATATCGTCAAACCCCTTAAATACTGTTGAAAAATCTCTTTTCATTAAGGAATTATTAACATAATCACTTTCTCTGTCACTTTTAAATTCTAAGATCGCTACTCGTTGTGCATCTGCCAAAAGTATACTGCTAATGATAAGTACCATAAGTAATGATAGAATATTTTTTTTCACGTTTCCTCCCGAACATTTTATTTTTAATGATTTCAAAACTTTTTATCTTACAATAATTTGCAAGTTTTTTAATCACATATTACGAATATTATAATAATTTCTATATATATATAATCACTACTGTCCTGTTATAAGTCGAATAGTATCAATTGGTTAGGATCAGAGTGCCGTTCAGTTCTGTAATTATATTCTGTAAGTAGTTGTAAAATAGGCACTTTCTCGAAAACCGAGACACTCAGA
>JAVCCD010000288.1 GCA_030765665.1 Candidatus Tenebribacter mawsonii
CTTCATCTGGGATTGCTATTAATCTGGTGAATTTAGGAAGATCAGGTTTACCTACATCAAGTGAGTTACCTTCTTTCCAATATGTGATCTTTTTATAATCTAGATCATTCTCTCTCACTGTTTCTAATTCATAACCGTTCAATGAAAAATTGACCTCTGTATATTCTTTACCGGATGATGCATGATCAAATACTTGCAAGCCTGTATTCGCATCGATTTCTACCCAAGTGGCAGCAAGTAGTGATACTAAAAGTGATAATATTATTAAAAATGTTAGCTTCTTCATTAATTTTGCCTTCCTTATATTATTTCAACTTAAATTATTAATGCAATATTTATTCCAGCTTCTACTCAATTTGTAATATTTAAGCAATAAAAAAAGAGCACCCAAGCAGGTGCTCTTAATTAGATTATATTTATTCAGATCAATTACTTTAAAAGAATCATCTTTCGCGTTTTTGTATAATCGGCATTCTGCATTTTGTAGAAATAGATCCCGGATGTAACTGATCTCCCAGAATCACTTTTACCATCCCATACATAAGTATAAAAACCTGACTCAAGTCTCTCACTTACCAGTGTTCTCACCTGCTGACCCTTTACATTAAAAATATCAAGTGTCACAAAGGATGAAGACTCGGATACTGAAAAGGATATCGTCGTCTCTGGATTAAACGGATTTGGATAGTTACCTAGAAGCATTGTACTGTTGACAGGTACATTATTATTTGCATTTGCTCCTGTTGAAGCGACTATTTTAATATCGTCAACCCACCAACCTGGATCATTTAATACTTCATCAGAAGTTATTCTAAAACGAAGATAAACATAATGATCTACAAGCTCTGGTGCAAATACGAATTCCTGAACCCAATCATTACTTATTCCCGAAAATTGAGCTAATTCTGTCCAGCTTGATCCATTGAATGAATACTCTACAAAACAATTATCATAATCGTGTTCTACATAATATTTGTGCCAAAAAATAATACTTATATCATCGCTCACGCTATTCATATTTATTGCATTTGCAGTAGTTAATGTCGCTGTAAAGCTGTTCTCATAAAATTGATCAGGGCTGTCCGTTACAGAGTAGTTGCCAATGATTGAGTCATCAGCTATTGCCCAGTCTCCAGTAATATTCCAACCGGAAAGATCCCCTTCCCAATCTTCTGTAAACACTTCAATTGCTTCAGATAGTTCTAGATCCAGATCAAAAGTTCCTGAAGGAAAATCTACAATCTGAGTATTAGGAACAAATCCATCCGCAAAAGTTGTTATTTGATGTTCACCCTCATAATTTAAAAAATTGTAATTTCCGTTTACAACATCTATTGTATCGGCATCAAAATATTCACCATTATTTACAATAATTGTCGCATCGATTGGATTACCGTTTGAATATACTGTTCCACTCACGTTTACTTCTGGAATTGGAGTAAGCTGAACATCTTCTTCTTTCCATAATGAACTATTTACAGTAATATTTTCGACCAATTGTTCTTCATATCCTTCTTTTACAACTCTCATTGTATAAGTTCCCTGTAACAAGGGACGCCAATATCTTCCATAAAGTTCATCAGAATTTCGAGGATCAAGATAGGATGCATCTGCTTCTTCAATAATGATTTCAGCAACTAATGGATCACCAGTATTTGCATCTGTAATGTGCCCGGTAAGCATCGCTCCGGGAGCGTTATAACCCAAAGCTCTATCAAGCATCCAATATGCCCCATTACTACATCTTTCACATGTATCATCAACTAAATATTCAGGTGGATCATTGTTAGGTTGAAGATTTTGCGTTCCACATTCAATTAATAGCTGAATTGTGCCATGAGCTTTGTAAAACCAGTCATGTGCATTTCCCTTTCTTCCAGAAGATGCATATGGTTCATATGGTCCTGAATTATTTTCCTTCATTATTAAGCTGGCAACATTCTCACCGATAGTCTGGCTTAAGCCTAGGTCTGGTGTTGGATGCACGCCTGCCCAATTAGATGGATAATATACTTTCTCGGAGAAAAGACCTGTTCTGGATGAGTGCCAATTAATTGAATAGATAAAATGTTGTTGTTCCGCAAGACTTCGTATTGCCTGCGTTCCACCTTCAGAAAACGGACCAGGTCCGCGATAATAATCGTTCCATTCTTCAGGTCCACCCGTTCCATACGGATCTCCATGAATCCAATTAAAGCCATAATTTCGGTTAGTATCAACTCCATCAATATCTCCGCCGGCTCCAACACTGTAATCAAAGATTCCATTTAAATTATTATCTCTTTTGTTCTTACGAAAAGTAACATCCCAGCCGTCCATCACAACCTGTAAACCTTCAGGATTATAAGTTGGAACGAACCACATTTCCAGGTTATTCAACCACACATCATAAGGATCAACCATCCTATTGGTAACAATGTCATTTAACATATACATTACAACCTCAACACCCAAAACTTCTTCAGCATGACATTGTCCTGCATACATTACTGCTGGTTCATCTTCATCAATTCCAACATTGTTAGAAAGTTTGACAGCATAGATTGGAATTGGATCTTGATAGGGATCAGCACCTAATGTAGTTCCAATAACTTGTACAGAGACAATATCTGGATGATTTGTTTGTAGTTCGCTGATTTCTTGAATTATCTCTTCATATGTATGATAACGTGGATCCAACACAACTTGTGCAGATAATGCAGTTATCAGTAATAATAATATAATCGTAACTATACTTTTCATAATACCCTCTAAATAAATCTATTTGAATTTTTACTACTGCTTATATTGTTGCTGAACTGATATTTTTAAATTTTATCTCATTCCCAACTAAGAAGTTAGAAATGAGGATATAATTATTTCAGAAGCAACATTTTCTTCACACTTGTATAATCACTATTACCATTGTTAGTACCAAAATTGGAAAAATAAATACCACTTGATACACTTTTACCAGCTTCATTCTTCCCGTTCCAAACCATGCTGTGATAACCGGCTTGCATTTCATCAGCTAAAAGAGTTTTTACTTTTTGTCCTCTAATGTTATAGATCTCCAAAGAGACGAATGAATCTTCTGACAAATTGAAATCTATAGTTGTTGTCGGGTTAAATGGATTTGGATAATTTTGCATTAACACATTACCAGAAATCGGGATTTGAGTATCATCAGCATCAACCGGTTCAAATTTTACTTTTTGTATATAAGCATTGTAGATATCAGTTTTACCACTTGAACGTGTATCTTTCCAAATCACATAAGAATATTCTCCATCGTTAACAGCCTTAGGTGTATTTTGATTTCTTAACTCACTGCAAATTGTAAATCCATCAGGATAATCACTCCATATCATTTCACCGTTCTCATCAAGCAATTGTCCTAATAATTCTGATTCATTTCCATTAGCATAATCTTCCCAGAAGATCATGAAGTTGGTACCGTCACTTACTAGATAAGGCGCTTCCTGATTGTTGTTTTGAACAACAACTGCAACACTATCTCCCCAAACTTCAGATCCGTCCAAGTCGAATTTCTGTATATAAACATCAAATACGCTTCCGGATCGGAAATCTTCCCAAACCATAAATATTGCATCATTATAGAGCATATTCGAAAAGAATTGATCGTTATTATCATCAACAAGTGGGATTCCACCATCAGCCCAAAGTGTTGTACCATCCGGTGTTACAATTTGACCATAAATATCTATACTACCATTTCTTTTATCGTCCCAAACTATTAAAAGACCATCCGGAACTTCTAGAACTCTAGCGTTCTCCTGGTCACCATCTTCAACACAAACCTCTAAACCGTCCGCATCCCAGCCAGTAGCAGGATCACCATTTTCATCTACCCTCAAACAAAATATATTTCTATTATTATAACCAACACTCTGCCAGACAAAATAATTCTTATGAACGTCACAGAGTTCATCGTTTCCGTTTCTATCTACAATGGTTTTTCCTGATAATCCCCATTCTAAATTACCATCAATAATTTTCTGTCCCATAACTCGTGTGTCCATAAAATCAGTATAATCTTCCCACCCCACATAATACTCATGAGTTGAGCCATCTAATAAAGTTGAGATCTTGGGTTTAACTTGCTCTGCTGATGATTCTCCTAACCGTAATCCTTCATCCG
Source organism: Candidatus Tenebribacter mawsonii (assembly GCA_030765665.1). Classification (GTDB taxonomy): domain Bacteria; phylum Cloacimonadota; class Cloacimonadia; order Cloacimonadales; family TCS61; genus Tenebribacter; species Tenebribacter mawsonii. The sequence continues at coordinate 4,142 of JAVCCD010000288.1, forward strand.
TAGACCAAAGCATGTTCCCTGTAAGATCCACAGCCTGTCCGTAAATTTGTTTAAAACCAAGTTTATTTTCTTCCCAAACCACTGTAAGTATGTCTGAATCCGGATAGATATCTGAATCCATACTTTCTTGATCATCACCTGTGAGAGTTGTAATTGGCTGTCCATTTTCTGCAAGAACAAAAGTACCATCATCATTAACAACCTGATAGTAAATTTGGAATCCATAACCAGCATTTCTTGTATCTTCCCAGATCACGATTTTCTTATCATTATTTGTAACGAGCTGCTGATTATGTGAGTCTCCGCATAATCCATAATATATAATTTCACCGTCATCTTCTAGAATTGGATTTCCAGAACCATCTAATATTTGAATATATAATCCGGTTGAGCCAGTTCTATTATCTCCCCATACACAGAAAATTTTATCCTCAGAAATTTTTACAAGCGGTGAAAATTGCCAGCCATCTGCAGAGCAGATATCATAACCATTTGCAGGTAACTCAAATGTTCCACTGGAGTTCACATGTTGAATATAAATATCTTCATATGGATGATTATTTACTCTTCCATCTTCCCAGGTGATCCATGCTCCACCACTATCATCACCACTCAAACGAGGATTGAGCTGGTCATTCATCGCCTGTACAACTTCAACACTCGAAGCGTTCCATTGCAAGTTTCCATTCACATCAAGTTTTTGTGCATAGAGGTCTTTAAAATTTTCATTAATTTCATTTCTGCCGTCTTCCCAAACAATAATTGCCCCATTGTCAGAAGCTTTTGTTACTCGAGCATTACGCTGAATTCCATCACCTGTATATACTTCTACTTCATTTGTCCAGAGCAAGTTACCATCGAGATCAACCCTCTGTGCCATTATATCACCAAAACTATCAATTCCCATATCACGCCATGAGAAAATAAAGTTTCCGGTTCCATCTGGTGTGATCTTTGGTTTTTCTTGAGGACCTGTAGCACCAGTTAACAAACTCCCGTTTTCATCCCAAAGTAGATTACCATTCGAAGCGATTCGCTGAACATAAATATCCGCATCATCAGGATCTCGTGTGTCATGCCATGCTACAATAGCTCCATTTGATCCATCTTCCCAGAATGTGTGTTGGTTTTGAATTCCAGTTTCATTCGCTATCGGATTTCCATCGACATCCCATCCTGAAACAATATTTCCATTTGTATCGATGTGTGTTCCATAAATATCGGTACCAGCTACATTTCTACTATCAAGCCAGATTACGTATGCTCCACCATTTTCATCAGGTACAATATTAAGAGATATTTGAATTTCTTCATGTAAGCAAAGTGGAACGCCTGCAGGATCCCATTGCAGAACTCCATCACTAGATATTTTTTGTGCATAGATGTCACCTGCATCTTCGTTTCTAAAATCAACCCAGGCAATAATCACATCTCCATTTCCAGATTCAATAACAACTGGGTCTTCCTGCCTGCTGAATTCACCATTCACTAACAAACCGTCATCAGTCCAAACTTTATTACCTTCAGCATCAAGTTTCTGTGCCCATACATCTCTAATACCGGTTCTTGTGTCTGACCATACAAACACAACTCCACCATCAACAGCATTTGCAGATCTGTACCATTCAATATTCACACCTTGTCTAATCGGGATCTCTTCATACCATTCTATTTGTGCATTCAGTAATGATACAAAAACTATGAAGAGAATAATTATTAACTTTTTCATTTCTCTAATCCTTTATTTATTTTTATTTAATTAACAACATTTTATTAATTTTGTGATATTTTTCTGTATCAAATTTGTAAAAGTATACACCAGAAGCAGTCTTTCTGCCAGAGTTATCAGTACCATTCCAAACAATGTTATATCTTCCAACCTCAAGTTTTTCATCAACAAGTGTTTTCACTTTTTGTCCCTTAATGTTGAAGATTTCCAGTTGTGTGTACTGTGCATTATTTGCGATTGAGAAAGCAATCGTAGTTTCCGGATTGAATGGATTCGGGTAGTTTTGATTTACTTTTGTAACAAGTGGAAGCTGATCATCTACTCCGGTTGGGTTATATCCTGTTCCGCTAAGTGCTACTTCATAAGAAAGGTGAACTGGATCGTTACTAGTAATTACCAGATCGTCTTCATAAACGATCTCTTCTTGAGGGGTAAAAATAACAATAACCTCCTGTACTTCTCCTTGCGCTAAAACAAAACTCACGGGACTTACAGAATATTCGATTAAACCAATTGATATATCGGTAACTTCCAGATCTACCTCTCCCAAATTACTAACATAAAGAGTATCAGATGCATCTTCACCAATAAGAACATTTCCAAAATCCAAAGCATCTTCTGATAAACCAATTATCGGAATATCGGAAGCTATTTGTAAGTTTATAGAAATTGTTGTAAGAAAAGCTTCAGGATCGTTCGTATTAATATACAGATTGCACAAGAATTCTCCGATGTTCAACTCTTCAGCATCGATATCGATAGCTATAGTATGTGACTCACTTTGTGCAACATATCCATATGTTTGATCAATATCTACCCAATCAATTATCCTTTCAACGAAAATCGCATATTCATCTTCAACTAAAGATCCATTATACGTCATCTGTAGAGCAACATTGCCAGATTCATTTTGCAAGCCAATAGTTGCTGAATCTATTGTTCCTTCCATGGTACGGTATTGATACAGCATAGTTCCGTTTTCATAAAAAATTACTTGGAAGTCATAAGTTCCATTATAAGTTCCTGGAAAGTGAATTACATTATCGAACCATACAACCAAACTATCTGCTGAGCCGTAGTAATAAACATTTCCACCTTGCAAAGGATCAAGATCATCCCAAAAAGGTATCAAGGCAGGACGAGGGCTATTTGGATGAGGAAGTGAAAGATTATTCCATTCTTCGTTATCATCACCAAAGCCAATCCATCCGTTCGGGTTAATTCTAAATTCTGAATAGAAAACATTATAGAATATGAAATCAAATCCAATAGGCATTAAATCTGTTCCTATATCATTACCAGTAAAAGTAACTTCTGTTCCAATTGAAGAAATGTCGCGCCAACTATATTCCGGTCCATTTGTTTCATTGCTATCTGTCCATATGTATCCGTAAGAATCAGGTCCCCCCGATCCATCTTCAGGTTGGTCGTAATCTTTAGTAATATTATAAACAAGATTTGCTTCTCCAGTATTAGAAATTACTAATTGCCTAGTATCAGTTCCACCAGGTAAAAGTGTTATATCAAAACCTTCATGGCTAAAATTCGCAATAGGTGGATCTTGAATAATTGATCCAGCAGTTGTAAATTTTAAAGCCATTTCATTCTGCAAATGCAGAGCTGCAGTTGGATAAGAATTATTAAAAGTATATTCTAGTCCGACTAAACCGCTGTGATCTTCTATTCCTACGGTAGCATATTGTCCGTGCTGAGAAGGATAGTTTCCTGAGCTAGTGTTATTTACAACCTTATATTGGAAGATAACTTCGGCATCTCCAGTTGGAGTTGAGTAGTGAATCGGATCTAAGATTAACATCTGGAATGTTTCTTCTGAATTTGTTTGATCCGTTTGCATATGTGACCACTCAACAATGAATACATTGAGACTTGTATCATGATAATAGAGTATATCCCCACCACTTGTTTTCAAATCATCCCAGAAAGGAGCTATCATAGGAGATGGACCTTGTGGTCCAGGGATCGGACTATTCATGAAAGATCCCTGTGTGCTTCCACCAGGTGCTGCCCATCCATTTGAACACACGCTTAAAGTATTATATGGAATACCGTAGAAATTAAACATAAAAGGTACATTCACATCTCCTGTGTCACCCGTATCTCCGCCATCATATAGGTTCAGTGAAGTACCTGAGCCACCATAAGCCGGATCTATCTCAACCCAGTTGTAAGCTGGGGCTGAATCATAGTTTATGTCACCACTATCATAACAATAATATCCGTAGACATCAGGGCCAAGAGGATCTTCTTGTTCTACAATACCAACTTCTATAAAAAACGTAATCGTGTTACTAAATCCATTAGCATTTGTGAGTTCTAAGGTAAATGGTATTTGTGAGCCTGGAAGGATTTGGTAACTAGCTTCGACAATAAACCTGTCTGCATAATTATCACCCTCATCATCAGGCAAAATAGTTTCAAAAGTACCAACACTATCCGAGATTGTAATACCAGCGTTACTACTTCTTAAAATTCCTTCAATACCACTGGCAGTAATAGACCCGATATTTGTAAGTGTTACAGCTATATCAACTGTCTCACCTGGATCAAGTATACCGTTCCCACCATTAATGATTGAGTAATCATTAGCATAAAGATTAATACCATGTACTACCAGAAAGATCATATCAATCCAGGTATTGCCGGCATTATCTTCTATCTCGATATCAAGTCTAAGCTCTGTACCACCCAAAACATCTTCGGCAATACTTA
>JAVCCD010000027.1 GCA_030765665.1 Candidatus Tenebribacter mawsonii
AATGGTGAAATTATTGATCTTAAACCAATTGAAAATATAACAATTAAAAATGATTATTTAATCCAAAATATTAGGAACAGAAAAAGCCACCGACAGTACATAAATGAACCTTTAACGATAGAAGAACTTTCATTTTTACTTTGGGCATCACAAGGCATAAAAAGTGTTTATGAGCGCAACAACAAATCATATGCAACTTTCCGTACGGTTCCTTCAGCAGGTTCGCGACACCCATTTGAGACTTATCTTCTCATAAATAATGTTACTGGATTAAAAAAAGGATTATATCGTTATCTTGCAATTGAGCATAAACTATTATTCCTTAATGAAATTGAAAATCAAAATGATAAAATTGTTGATGCAACTTTAGGACAAAAATTCATAAGTAACTCAGCTATTGTATTTATCTGGAGCTGTGTAGCATATCGTGGTGAATGGCGTTACAATATTGCTTCGCATAAAGCAATGCTTCTTGATGCGGGTCATGTGTGCCAAAACCTCTACCTTGGTTGTGAAGGCATAAATGTTGGTACCTGTGCAATTGCCGCTTATGATCAAGATAAAATTGATGCTATTATAAATGTTGACGGAATAGATGAATTTTCTGTTTATCTTTCTCCTGTTGGAAAGTATTAGAAGGATTTTAAATTTATGAAAGTTGATAAAGATAATGTGTTTACAGTTTCTGAAGTAAACCGACATATCCGCAATGTCATTGAAGACAGTATCCCTAATCTGTATGTGGAAGGTGAGATTGCAAATTTTACTCATCATCGCTCCGGACATATTTATTTTTCTTTGAAGGATGAAAAAAGTACTCTGCGTTGCGTTTTCTTTAAGGCAGCAAATCTTTCATTGCGGTTCCAGCCAAAAGTAGGAGACAAAGTTATTTGTTTGGGGAAAATTTCTGTTTATGAAAAGAGTGGGAATTATCAACTTACGGTAAATAGGATGTTGCCTTCTGGAATTGGAGAACTCCAACTTAGATTTGATGAGCTAAAACACAAATTATCCGAAGAAGGTTTATTTGAAAATGAACATAAAAAAACAATTCCCAAATTCCCAGAATCTGTTGGAATAATTACATCTTCTACAGGAGCTGCAGTTGAAGATATTCGTAATGTTATTTCAAGACGATATCCAGTTAAGATCTATCTTTATCCTGCTACCGTCCAAGGTGAAAATGCAGCTAAAGAAATAATAAAAGGAATTGAATATTTCAATACTGATTTCCCTGTTGATGTCTTGATTGTTGGACGTGGAGGTGGCTCACAGGAGAACCTCTTTTGCTTCAATGATGAAGCTCTCGCTAGAAAAATTTTCGATTCCAATATTCCCATTATCTCTGCAGTTGGACATGAAATTGATTTTACTATTTCCGATTTTGTAGCTGACCTCAGAGCTCCAACTCCCTCTGCTGCTGCAGAATTAGCAGTTCCGGATAGAAGAGAACTTACTGAACGAATTGGTAATTTGTTCAATAGTTTACACTATACAACTCAACGCTATTTTGCTTCTAAAAAACTTGAAATATTGGAACTTGATAATGCTTTAAATAAACAACACCCACAAAATATTCTAAAAGATCTTTATGCCAGATTAGAGCGTAGTATTATGAAATTAAACAACACAACTCATGAAACTTTACAATCGAAAAGGAGTAAGTTGGAAATTTTATTTAATGAGCTAAGAGAATTATCTCCCCACGAAGCATTAAAGCGTGGGTACAGCTTGATTAGAAAAGAGAAAAAAATATTGAATTCCATAAAGGATATTAATCTTTCTGATAAATTACAACTAATATTTTCTGATGGTAAATGTACTGCAGAAATTCTTGAAAAGCATGAAAATGTATCAATTATCAAAAAGAAGAAAGTATGAAACAACTAAATATTATTCTTATTCTATTAACTTGCATTTCCTTGAATGCACAGATTCGTGCATTGTGGGTTCCTATATGGGAAATAACTACACCAGAAAAAGCAAACCAAGTAATTGATGACTTGAATAATCATAATATCAACCAACTTCTGGTTCAAATTAGATATCGCGGCGATGCAGCTTATAAACCAAATAAGGTATCAAATTTTTATGAAAACAGTGAGAAACAATATCATGCCATTAATGATTCACTTTTTGATCCACTTGATTACATTTTAGCAAACAACACAAATCCTGATCTAGAAGTTCATGCCTGGGTAACAACTTTTGTAATTACGGGTCATAACCTTGAAAAATTACATCCAGAACATATCTATTTTACAAACCCAGATTTATTAACCTGCGATTTTTCACAAGAGAAAATGGATTACGATAGCTATATGGGTGCATATCTTGATCCTGGAATTCCTCGTGTTCAGGAATATACGAAAAATGTGATTCTTGATATTGTATCAAATTATAAAATAGATGGAATTCATCTGGATTATATACGTTATCCTGATTCACATTATGGATTCGCAAAACTTGCTTTAGAAGCTTATAGAAAGGATGTGAAATTTCAGGATGCTGATGCCTGGAAACAATGGAAAGAAGATCAGATTACAAATTTCATGAAAGATCTATACTCTAATGTAAAAAAGATTTCTCCTAATGTTGAAGTAACAGCAGCTGTAATCTCTAATCTGGATGAAGCTGAGAGATATTCTCAAAATTGGATAAAATGGTTGCAAGAGGGATATTTGGATAGAGCATATTTGATGGAGTATTCAACATCAACTACTTCTATAGAAAAACATCTCAATTTTCTTTCTAATTATAATTTGGATGAAAAAATTGTAGTAGGATTGCGCTGCTGGAGTACGGCATATAAATATCCCGCATATAAAATTAATGAGAAAATAAAACTCGTGAACAAAAAAAAATATTGTGGTTATGCTATGTTTAGTTATACAGGAATCAGAGAATCAGAGTATTTTAAGAATTTGAAGATAAAATGAGGATTAAATTATGAGAGTAGATAAATTATTAAGCAAGCTGTGTTTGATAAAAACCAGAAGTATCGTTAAAAATGCCTGTGATAAAAAATTGGTAAAAATTAATGGAAAGATTGCAAAAGCAAGTGCAATGATAGTAGATAACGACATAATAGACTTCGAACTTTACGGTTATTTTAATAAAATAAAAATTACAGAAGTACCTAAAGGAAATGTTTCTAAAGCAAAAGCACCAGAATTTTATGAGATATTAGAAAGAGAAAAATTGGAGTTATTATAAATCCTCGTAAATGAATTAGAATAAAAAAAAGCGTCCGAATTCATTCGGACGCTTTTTAAGATTAACAAATATTACTCGTCGTAATTTTCCATCTCACTTTGCAAATCACCAAAAGCTTGAGAAGCTTTAAATTGATTGTATAAGGCTTCTTCATTTTTGATCTGACCCATAAGATTTTTATTAACTGCTTCTTTAGGAACGCTTACACGTACAAATGTTTGATAACGGTTATCATCATTTATAATTGTTTCCTGCTTGGTAACCATAACATTTGAGAATTTTGCTTTTGCCACAGCTTTTACAACTTTACTGGTAAGAGCAAGAACCTGAGGATTTTCTACACCAGCTTCTTCTTCATAGTTTTTAACCATACCCTTTACATAAGTTTCTACATATTGAGCTGCTTGCAACATTGCATTTGCATAAGCTGCATCATAAGATGAATTTTGTGAAACTTTAGTTGCCATTCCGTAAGTTTGAACGTACTCGGCATTACCTTGATCTTGCCACCATTCTGGATAGTAAAGTTTCTTAACACCTTTACCTCCACCTTTTCCACAAGCAGTAATAAGAAGCATTACAACAACTAATACTGCTAAGATCTTTAATAATTTCATATTCCCTCCTCCATTTTTTTATTTTCAGTGGATGCTTTCTGCATCCTTCACAAATTTAATTTTATTTATAGGAATGATCTCATGTTTTTCATTAATTTTAAAAACGTGCCAACAATTGCCCCGAAAATTTATAGGAACTTCAAAACTGGCAAGTAATTTATTTTGACCATATACAAAAACCTGCGAATTACTTCTTGAAAGCTTTTTGCTTCGTTTACTATCTCTATTTGTATAATCATGTACTGAGTAACTATAGCTACCAACTGCAGGTTTATAAATGGTAACTGTCTCAGGACCATATCTATCCATATCATCTCTATCTAAAAAATCTTTTCCACCAATTGGATATTTGTTCCTATACCATATATGGAAGTCCCCACCATCTGGGTTGGGACCAGAAAGATGCGCATCGAGATCCCTTGGTCTACTTCCCCAGGTTAGTACGATACGAAACTCTTTGATCTGTGGTGAAAGAGCACATACGATCTCTCTTGGAGTTTCATCTGCTCCCATCCGGACATTTGCATTAGTGCTAATGTATCCCTCTCTTGATATATTGAGTTTGTACTGTCCAATCTCAGATTCGAATATAAAAATTCCAGTTTCATCTGTTAAAGCTTTTCTGGTTTGTTTCATATAATCTGTAATACTTATTAATGCATCTTTTAGTGGTTCACCTGTTACAGCATCAACTATTCTTCCAACAATAATTCTTGATTTTGGATAATATTTAATCTCACGATCAACTGCACCGCTTGATGCATCTAGTGTAAAGATCTTACAAGCCAAGCCTGCACCTTGTGGAACTTTGATAAGATCTAATAGGGTTCCGTCCTTAAAAACAGATATCATTGGTTTGCTCATGCTTATCAAATTAGGATCATCATTCATATCATCATCGGCAAATTTGTCTTTTATCCAGAATGTAAAAAAGCCTTCATTACTTTTTATCTTAAATACTTGCTGCGCATCTGTAGACATACCTTCTCCCACAGATACCAATTTGCCTTCCAAAGCTTCTGCTGCTCCACCCCCACTCAAAAAGGCATGATCTTCACCAATTGAACCACTGAGAAACCCGTTACATTCACCTTCGAATTCATCCCAACTTAGATTTATTTGATATTCAACAGCAACAAGAATGCAATTAATTAGTATTAAAAACAATATAAATTTTAATTTCATTTTTTCTCCTGCACAGAAAAAGGTATTTTGAAACAACCTCGTCAAGATAAAATTGTTAAACACTTTAGGTAAATCCTACAGATCAATATCCTCTTCATAATTACCAATCACATTTTCTACTCTAATAATTTGAATGAAACCAACACCCTTTTTATCAAGATCAATTCCATTTTCCTTTAAAAGTTCAGCCAATATATTAGCGGTATTTTTATTTTCTACATGAGCTAAAATAACATTTGATTCCTTACTTTTACCTTGAGCCATATAACTTAATCCAGCAAAAACAGGCATTTCATATGCCAACTTTCTAGCCATCGAAGTAGTATCTAAAATTGATGCATTCGTAATTCCGATTTCTATCATTGAATTCATAACTTCATCTGTATTGTTGATATTGTTTAAAGTTAAAATCAACAAATATTTCTCTTTTTCTTCTGAACTTACAACTTCGTCATCATACTTATTTAAAATTGAAATCACTTCATCTTGTGTTTTACAAATTAAAAGAGCTTCTCTGAATTTCTTCTTCTTCAATAATCTATTTGATTGAGCTAAAAGCTGCAAATATTCTTTATTCTGGTTCTCTGTACATCCAAAGAAAAAGATTATCTTGGCAGGTCCCATTTCCTCATTTTGGTAATCAATCCCATTTGTAAAAATTATTATGGACATAAATAATTTTTCAACTGAGTTACTTCTAGCATGAGGAAGTGCAATACCTGGGATAAGTTCTGTATTCGCCATCTCTTCTCTGGCATTTAAAGCTTTAAGAAATTGCTTTTGATTAATTATATAATCATGGTTATATACATGATTAGCCATTGCCTCAAACAACTCTTTTTTGTTGTTGACTTCAGGATTTATAATAATCAAATTCTTATCAATAATATTTTTCCACATAAACCTACTCCCTTATAAAATTAATACTAAGCTTCCATTAAAATGAACTTTTCTGTAACTTAACAAAACCAAATTTCAATAGAAGCGGCGTTATCAATGCACTCACAATCACCAATAATATTGTTGCCGATAGTATATCAGTTGAAATCACACCCTTTACGAGAGCCATATTCGCAACAATCAATGCTACTTCCCCACGGGGGATCATTCCTGTTCCAATACGAAACGAACGTACAATATCAAATTTAGTTAATCTTGCACCCAAACCACTACCAATCATTTTACCCAAGACAGCGAATAAGATGAAAAGAATTAGAAATCCCGGTGCTGCTTCAATTTCAAACAGATCGAATTGTAAACCTATACTAACAAAAAAGACATCAACAAAAAAAGATTTTCCAATATTTGAAATACCAGCATGAACCGCATTTTTGTGATGTGTTTGTCCCAGAAAGAGACCTGCAAAATATGCTCCGGTAATAGCCGCAAGTCCTGCCATCTCTGCTAACCAAGAATAAAGCAAGACTACAGCTATCGCTAATGATATTACTACATTTTCCAATAAAATTTTCTTAAGGTTCAAGAAAAACGGCTGAAGTATGAAAATACTAATTAAAAATACTGCAACGAAAAAACCAATTATTTTGATTATTGAAATAGTAAAACCCGGTCCTGATTCTCCCGCACCTGATGTAAGACCAAAAATAAAAGTTAAAAGTAAAATTCCTACAATATCATCAATAATTGCTGAGTTAACAATGCATCTACCTTCGATACCCTTAAGCTTTCCAAGATCCAAAAGCGTAATAACACTAACACTTACGCTTGTTGCAGTAAAAATTACTCCAACTATCAATGCCTGCGATACATTATGATTTACAAAATAGATGAGTCCAAATCCTAATGCGAATGGTAATAATATACCGCCAAGTGCAGGTAAGAATGCCTGTTTAGAATCTTGCTTTATCTGTTTGATATTCGTTTCTAATCCAGCTTCAAAAAGTAGGAAAAGAACACCTACTTTTGCTATCCAGTTTATTACTTCGTCTGGCTCAATAAAATGAAATAATGTAGGTCCTAACATTATTCCAAGTAATAGCATGCCAACAACCGGTGGTTGTTTGAGTTTCCTAGCAATTGCTCCAAGTATTTTAGAGAAGAATATAATAATCGCCAAATGAAGCAGTATATGATTTTCCATTATTTATTTAAGGTATTCTGTTGATCAAGATGCTGTTTGTAAGTTTGATTGAATTCATGCCTTCCACTACCGTTAGCAAAGAAAAAAAAATAATCGGTTTCAGCAGGTTCAAGTACAGCTTGTATTGCACTAATAGCTGGGCTACAAATTGGTGATGGTGGCAAACCAAAATTCTTATATGTATTATATGGTGAATCAATTTTAAGATCTCTATAATATATTTTTTTTCTAATTTTACCTTGTAACTCAAGAGCATACGCGACAGTTGGATCTGCTTGGAGTTTATATTTATATTTTATCCTATTTAGGTACACACTTGCAATTTTTGTTTGTTCATCTCTAAATCTTGCTTCACGTTCCACAATAGATGCAAGCACAAGTGTTTCGTAAAAATCCAGACCTCTATTGGGAACGAAATCGAAGTTTTGTGTTTGTGAAAAAAATTCTTGAACTAATATCCTTATAATATATTGTTCACTAACTTCATATGGAAAATGATATGTCTCAGGGTAGAGGAAACCTTCTAGAGAATGAATGGGAAATCCTGTCAATTTTCTAGCAAATAGAGAATCATTACAAAGGGTTACAAATTTATCTTGATCTACAAAGCCATATTGTGATAGAATATTGGCTGTTTTCTTTACTGTTAAACCTTCTGGTATAGTTACTTTACGAAGAACAACTTTACCCAACTCTAAAACTTTCACAACATCGGGAATTGATAATTTTCCGGAAAAATGGTACTTTCCAAAACTTAAAGTCTTATCGATATCAAATAACTTTACATACAGGTAGAATATTTGCTCACCGCGAATTATGTTCTTATTATATAGTACTTTCGCTATATTTTTTGCTGATTCACCTTTAGGGATATCAATAATAACTTCATTAACTTTTTTGGGCAAAAATGTTAGTGTTACAGTAATAGAAACAGCAATCACTACCACTATCAAGAATACAATAATTATTTTAGGAGTCGTATTCATTCTTGCTCTTCCATATAACTTTTTAATATAATTGAGGCGGCCACTTTATCTATAACTTTCCTGCTCTCTGCTATTGTATATCCCATTTGTTTAAGCTCTTCATTTGCTTCAACAGATGTATATCTTTCATCCCAGAATATTATCGGAATTTGGATTTTACTCTTTAGTATTTCGAAAAATTCACGCACTTCCAAAGTCTTTTTTGTATCCTCTCCAGAAAGGTTTTGAGGTAAACCTAAGATAATCTTTTCGACTTCTTCATTTTTTATTATTCTACTAATTTCAGAGAATGTGTCTTCATTATTAGGGATCACCTTATATGGTTGAGCAATTATTTGAAGTGGATCACTAAGTGCTATTCCAATTCTCACATCACCAAAGTCTATTCCCATCAATCTAAATAAAGCCATAATATATAATTACA
>JAVCCD010000097.1 GCA_030765665.1 Candidatus Tenebribacter mawsonii
AAACCTCCACAAAATACATAGAAAATCGATACTGCCGCACCAACAAAATTTACTTCATTCAGCAAACTGGAATACGCCAAAAATCCGGGAGTAACTCCAAAGGTGACAAAATCGGAAAGAGTATCAAATTGAGCACCAAATTTACTTTGGGCATTTAGTAACCTAGCAAATTTTCCATCCAAATAATCACAGATCATGGCAATTCCTATTAGCCAGGCGGCCAAATAAAAATCACCTAGATTTATTAAATGAAGAGCGGATAATCCCAAAATTAAACTTAAAGCCGTGAAAGAATTTGGAACCAGATATTTTAAATTTATTGTGTTCATTTAACCGCCAAAATTGTTTCGCCAGCTGTAACTTTTTCACCAATATTTATTTCTATCTTCCAATCATCTGGAATCCTACAAAAGCCATTTGCAGAGGAAAAAATTATGCCAATTAATTTTCCAGCAAGGTCTGGCTGATCTTCAAAATATTTAACATGTTTAGAATCAATATTCACTTCAATATTTTGGCCAGCATAACGTAAATCTGCAGAGTGAAAAATTCCCTTTTTTATGGTAATTAAATTATTTTCAATTTTAGTAATTTTTCCATAAATTGGTGAGAGTATAATTTCATTTTTAGTTGTGGGTGGATGATTTCTGTTAACTCTGAATTTCATAATTATAAAAATGTACCAGAAAAGTCCTATAATTGAAAGATATTTAGCTTGATCAAGTTCAAAGATTATATTTAGTCCAAAACTGATTGCAATTAATAAAATTGGAAAAATTGCAGCTTTATATTTAAGCTTTTGGAGTTTTGTTAAGTATTCAACTGGAGTATAATCTAACATCAAAGAATTCCAATTCTATCAAAAATGAAATTAACATTCTTATAATATCTTTCATAAGAGAAAACATCACGTAGTTCCTCTTCAGAAAGTAATTCATGGATTTCTTGATCAGCTAGAATCAAATCTTGGAATGGTGTTTTGGTTTTCCAGCATTCCATAGCATTTCGTTGGACTAGGGTATATGAGCGTTCCCTGGAAATTCCTTTCTTTGCTAGTTCTAATAGAATAACTTGAGAGAAAACCAAACCGTTTGTTATCTCAATATTTTGCATCATTTTATCTGGGTAGACCAGTAGATTCTCTATAAGTGGAATCATTTTGTTCAACATGTAATTCATTAAAATTGTAGAGTCTGGTAAAATTACTCTTTCAACTGAAGAATGGCTGATATCTCTTTCATGCCAGAGCGCATTGTTCTCTAAAGCCGCGATAGCGTTAGAACGCAGAATACGAGCCATTCCGCACATACGTTCGGTAATAATTGGATTACGCTTATGTGGCATAGCTGATGAACCTTTCTGTCCCTTGGAAAAGTTTTCTTCCACTTCAAGAACTTCTGTTCTTTGCAGATGACGGATCTCTGTAGATATTTTTTCTATAGTTGAACCAATTATGGCTAGAGTGTTCATAAATTCAGAAATTCTATCTCTTTGAATTACTTGAGTAGAAATATTTACTGGATCAAGACCGAGATATTTGCAGGTGATTTCTTCAATTTCTGGAGAGAGATGAGCATAATTTCCCACAGCTCCAGAAATTTGTCCTACAGAAACTATAGCAATTGCATTTTCTATTCTAACAATATTTCTTTGCATTTCATCAAACCAAAGAGCATATTTAAGCCCAAATGTTGTTGGCTCAGCATGGATCCCGTGCGATCTCCCGATACAAAGTGTATTCTTGTACTCACGAGCTTTCATTTTAAGAATCTCAGAAAATTTCTGTAAATCGCGCAAGACAAGTTCACCAGCCTGTTTAAGTTGGATAGAGGATGCAGTATCTAACACATCAGAAGAGGTCATTCCAAAATGAATCCAACGGGCAGAGGGACCGACATATTCCGCAATATTGGTAAGAAAAGCTATTACATCATGATGAGTAACTTCTTCAATCTCCGCAATTCTCTCAACATCAAAATCAGCTTTTTCGACAATAATATCAAGATCTTCTTTAGGGATTATTCCCATTTCATTCATAGCTCTGCAGGCTGCTATTTCAACATCCAGCATACATTGAAACCGATTTTGCAAATCCCAGATTTTGGTCATTTCTTTTCGTGAATATCTATCTATCATAATATACCTCAGAACTGCTTTTTGTTAATTCGCAATTCATCATTTTAGTCTTTTTATTTCTTCGTTAGGATGTGTGATTTTGTCAATTTGAATATTTGTAATGTCTATTCCCTCTTTATAAAAGGTAATTGAATCAAGATCTTGCAAATAATTAAATGATATTTTTGTGGCATTAGTATTACTGCGGATCTCACTAATTTTCATATCATCAGAAAAAATAACATTAGTATCTTTATACCTAAATTTTTGATGTTCAATTATTTCATTTTTTATTGCGTACAAATCAGATAACTTAAAAAAAATAGAAAGATCAAGTTCCTCATTGTTTCCATGATTAAGCTGATTTATTTGCTGATCGGGGGTGCGGATTGTCAAAATAGAGTCATAATGAGCAGAAATGAATGGTGTTGGCTGCATTCCAAAAATTCCCGAATCATAGATATCTATCCTGAAAGCAGAATTATTTTTTCTAATCGTTATATTTTTTCGAAAAACAAAACTTTTATAATTTGCTTCTATAACTCCATCGATGCGGATATTTTCCCAGAATTTAAGTTGGGTATAAAGCAATTTCTCCTTATCTTCTCCTGCAGTATTAATAAAAAATACACAATTAGTAACAAAAAAAGATAATATTAGTAAAAGAAAAAACTTATTCAGTTTCATCTTTTTTAACTCGAAGAATTAACCCAATTCCGATCATACTTGAGACAATCATTAATGTACTCAATATTTGTCCCATTGTCATGAAACCAATTAGATGACCAAGTTGTACATCGGGTTGACGAACAAATTCAACTAAAGTTCTAAATATGCCATATAAACCTATCCAGCTCCAGAACACAATCCCCGGTCTTTTAACTTTTCGGAACATAATGTAGGTAATTACAAATAACAAAATACCTTCTAAAAATGCTTCATAAAGCTGTGAAGGGTGACGAGGTAATTGTTGTGGGTCAGAGGGGAATATCATTGCCCAAGGTACGTTTGTAGCACGTCCCCATAATTCACCATTTATAAAGTTCCCTAATCTTCCCAAAAAAAGTGCAATAGAGGCAAATGGTGCAACGGGGTCAGCTAATTCATAAAAACCATAATTATGTTTTTTGCAGAAAAAGTATCCAAATACTAAAACTCCAATTGCTCCACCATGGAACGACATCCCACCTTGCCAAACTGCAAGTACTTGTAATGGATGATTTAAGTAATATTGAATATTGTAAAATAAGATGTAGCCAAGTCTTCCACCAATTATCACACCAAGCATCAGGTTAAAAAGAAGTGTTTCGTAATCTTCTTTTTTTATATTGATCTTTTTTAAAGAATAGCTCTTCTTTACAAAAATATAAGCAATTAAAAATCCAAATATATAAAATAGACCATACC
>JAVCCD010000207.1 GCA_030765665.1 Candidatus Tenebribacter mawsonii
CTATCAATTAACATTTTCACATGAACTCATGTGTTCATTTTTTAGTCTCAGCCACCGGAATCAGATTTTTCTTCTTCTATTGGCAGTGAGGGATCCAGCCAGATCCTGTAACCACCTTGCAGACTATACACATTGGTGTAACCCATCAACTGCAATGTATGCACGGCAAGCGCACTTCGTCCACCTGATTTACAATAGAGAACAATTGGTTCATCTTTTGCCGGCATTTCTACCCATAGTTCTTCATCCCAATACGAACTGTCTCCAATTTTAAATTCCAGAAGACCTCTGGGGATATTTACTGTAAAAGTTTCAGGATATGGATATTCATCTTCATCGTCAGGCTGATTGATAAATCCTTCATCAAACTCATTTGATTCTCTCACATCAATTACTACTCTGAGTTTCTCTTCTTCCATCATCAGTTTAAAATCATCATAGGAAATTTCTGTAATGCCTGCTTTAGCTTCCCGGACAAGTGCTTTAGAATTGGCAAAAACTTCTCCAGTTGCAAAACTTTCTCCACAACCGGAAAGGACAATTAGGAGGAGAGTTAATACAGTTATAATTATAAATTGCTTTTTCATTTTTCCCCCTATAGTGCCGAGAATTTGCCGGTTTTTTCATTCCACTTAGCAAACATGTACCAAAGAAGCAATATGAATAGAACCAGAACTACAGCACCTGTATAACCCAGAATATCCGGCAGGAACATTTGTTTCTGCATAGATTCGGGTAATAATTTCTTAACAGCTGGAACGATGAAACCTTTAGATAAAGGTGCCATTATTACAAAGCCCAGAGCCGCAAACCATAATTTCACATGACCTTCTCCTGCTCTCCAAAGTGTTCCAACTGCACATCCACCAGCTACTGTCATGCCTAAACCAAAAATAAAACCACCAATGAGTGCACGAAGCCAGAAATTGGCATAAACACCTTTCATTTCAATAGCACGAGCAGCAAATTCACCTGCATTACCTACGCCAAAATATTTAATAACAGTGAATCCGACCAAGGCAACAAGAATACTTAGCATTACTGCAACTGGAGCAGTTGCCTCACCTGTCATAAATGGTTCACGAAATGCACGAACAATACAATAACGAGATCGTTGCAAGATCATTCCTAAAATCAAACCTATCATAATGTGCCATCCAATAATTTTCATAGCACCTGAACTTGAAGCTGTATAAGTATTAAATAGGAATAGAACTAAGGCTATCATTAACCAACCCAGCCATCTTTGCCAACCAGTTTTCTTGCCGGTTCCGGTTAAGAAAATAAATGATTTACCCATACTGATATTAGGAAGTGCTTCCATCTCCCACAGAAGATAGCGTAATGCCACAAAAGTACCAATCATAAAACCAGCTGCTAAAGTAAGAGCCCCAGCCGAAAGTGCTGCTAAGCCGGTGAAGAAACCTCCAGTTGTGCATCCTGCACCAACTGTAGCTCCAATAGCCATAAGTGCACCACCAACAAATCCTTTCACCAATTCGCCAACCGGTGAAATTCGAATACCAAATTCACGGGAGAAAAGTGACGAAACAAATGCTCCCACGACTACAAAGATATTCAAAAGTGCAACTGCATGAAGGCTAATGGGAACTTTAGTTCCAAGACTTGTAACGCCAATAATCTGGAATATATTTTGACCAATATTCGTATATCCACTACTTGAGCCCCAAGGATATTTGATCACGAAGAGAAGTATGTTCATCATCGCCAGCAAAATACCACCAACCCACATGGGCCAGGATTTACCAAATAATGAATCGAATAATTCTCTTAGAACTCCTTTTTTAAACACAATTCACTCCTTTTACTTCTTCTTGATGTAAAATGTATGTGTGCCACCTTCTTCTGAATGCTCTAAGAAAACATTACCTGTTTTCTCACACCAGGCAGGAACATCAGCTTTTGAACCAGGATCTGTCCCAAGCATTTCCAGAACTTCACCACTAGCCATTTTCTTCATAGTTTTTGCCAATTTAATAATCGGCATAGGGCATGATAACCCTTTACAATCTAAATTTTGGTCTGCTTGCATAATTTTCTCCTTTTTTTTTACTTCCATTCTTTATTCAATTCTTTGTTGATCATTTCATTAATTTTCTTTTTATTATTCTCATTTGGATGCAGTTTTTGATCAATAAGTTGACAGCGCAAATCCTGAACAAATTTATCCAATTCTCTTGCTTGTGTATCCTGCTCTTTTGGTGCGTAACCTTGTTTAATAGCCATATCTCGTAGGATTCCAAGAACATCAGTAAATTTTACACCTTGAGGACACAATGCATAACACGTATAACAACGTGAACACATCCAAAGAATATCAGAAGATAAAACTTCTTCCTTCATTCCCAAGATAGACATACGGATAATCTTACGAGGATCGTAATCATCATGAACTTCTGCTACTGGACAAGAAGCAGTACAGGTTCCACAAGTAAAACAACGTTGGAAATGTTCTGCTCCCGGTTGAGAAGCGATCTCATTCTTGAAATTCGCATCCATCTCACTTAAAATTATTTTATCCATTTATTTCTCCTCTATTTAAAAAGCATCGGGAATAGTCTTTAATTCTTCATAAGAAAAGACTGGGCCATCTATACATACATATTTTGAACCGATTCCACATCTACCACATTTCCCAATACCGCACTTCATTCTTCTTTCTAAGGAAGTATAGATCTTATTGTGCGCAAAACCTATTTCTAATAGAACCGGAAGTGTGAATTTGATCATTATTGGAGGTCCGCAAACAATGCACCAGGAAGTAGGATCCGGTTTTACATCCTTAGTTATCGTTGGTACAAATCCGCAAAGTTTATTCCATCCTTTCACAGGTTTATCTACTGTAAGATGAAGAATAATATCGTCTCTTTTGTCCCATTCTTTTAATTCTTCTTTGAATATAAATAGATCTGGATGTCTAGCACCATAAATTACAGTAATCTTACCGTAATCATCTCTATTCTCAAGCATATAAACTATCATAGAGCGTAATGTTGTAAAAGCGAATCCACCTCCAACAATAACTACATCTTTACCTACAAGTTTCTCCAGTGGATACCAGTTTCCCATTGGTCCGCGAATTCCTACAATATCACCTTCTTCTAAGTAGTGGATCTCGTTTGTAACACTACCTGTACGACTTACAGTAAACTTTAAACCTTCTTCTGTTGGAGAAGATGCAATTCCGAAAGGTGATTCACCTTTTCCCAAAATAGAAAATTCACAGAATTGTCCGGGCATATAAGTAAATTTTTCTCTATCTTCTTCATTCACAAAGGAAAGATCGTATGTCCGCAGTGATCTGTCAGGATTTTCAATCAGTATCTTTTCCACTTTCATAGGAATTGGAATATAAGTATTATCACAATTGCACATTAATTATCCTCGTTCTTAATTGATTTATAATCCAAAATCTGTTTTATCACTTCTCTGATATCGAGATTTACCGGACAAACTTGAACACAACGTCCACAACCGGTGCAGAGATGTTGCTCATAATTATCCATAAAATAATTGTATTTATGCATAATTCGTTGACGAACACGTTGTGTAGATAATCCGCGTGGATTATGACCAGATGCCTCTCTTGTAAATATTTGGAACATACATGAATCCCAAAGCCTGATACGTTTTCCCTTCTTACCCTTTCCTTCATCTGAAACATCGAAACAATGGCAGGTTGGACATACGAATGTACAGGCACCACAATTTATACATTTTGCGCTGATCTCTTCCCAAATCGGTTCATCCCAAATTTTATTCATCTTATCATAAAGCGGTTTGATTTTTACAACATCCGGCATATATGATTCTGCTGTTTTCTTGAGTTCTGCAATTTTTTCTTCATCATCTTTAGTTGTTCCTTCACCCTTTTTGTAATTCGTTAGAAATGTTTTTCCTTTATCGCTAATACCTTCTAGAATATAATGATCACCAGTATCTACAACAAAAACGTCAGAACCTTTTTTTGCAAACGGACTACCATCGAACCAATTACAAAAACAGGTAGAGAGTGGTTCATTGCAAGCTTGATTGAAAATTAGACAATTATCGTACTTCATTTTCCAATATGGATCTTTATACATCTCTTTATCTGGCATCTGATGCGCTTCACCAAAGACTTTGTTCAACATCATCAAACTGCTTGTATCACAATTTCGCATACCCCAAACAGCAATGGGTTTTTCATCTCTATTAGGAACGTTTAATCCATCTTCAGAGTATTTGAATATCACTTCAGATTGAGGGAAGAAAACATCCTTAGGTGAAAGATGCGTATTGGTTAAGTCATGCCTAATCTCAAAAGCAGAGTTGATTTTTTTAAATGCAGCTTTTTTACCTACATCAGCTGGACTATAAACATCATAATCTTTCATTAGAAAATCTATGAATTTATTTAATTCGGTTTTCTTTATCTTTATCATAATAAATCCCAATAACTATTCTCGTTCCCAATACCTGATAACTTCTCGTTCCCAATGCCTGATAACTTCTCGTTCCCAATGCCCTCATTGGGAACGCAAGAAACTGCATTACCAAACAGGGGTTTGGTAATGAGAATAAGTTTATATTTCTTTATTTTTAACATAATTAACCCATAATAAAATCTTGTTTTTCATTTTCGCAATAGCTAGCCATTGCAGGTTTTTCATTGATATCAGTTCCAGCAGTATAATCAAATCTATCTTTGATCTCTTTCTCAACTTTCTTGCTCATAATACGCAGATCAAGATCAACAGGGCAGGCAGAAACACAAGCTCCGCAATCTACACAGCGACCTGCAATATGTAAATTCCTAATCAGATGAAAAATTATCGAATCTGTAACTTCTGGTGTCTTCCCAATCCATTGCGGATCATTCTGATCTACAAAACATTCATTACAATAACAGGAAGGACACACATTGCGGCAGGCATAACAACGAATACATTTAGAATATTCTTCTTGAATATAAGCCCAACGCTCTTCCGCAGATTTATTTCCAAATTCATCAACAGCTTTGTAAGCTTCAGGAACATTCACTTCTTTTCTGGGAGTTCCGATGAAGTAATCATGTTCGGGAGCATCAGGATACTGGCAAGTAAGGCAAGAATCACAAAGCACCTCCTGTATGGAATGAGTTTGCTCAAAGTTTCTACCTTTTATTATGATTTTATCTCCATCTATTTGGAAATCTAGAATTTCTTTACCTTCCACTAGTTGAGAAATTTTCTTCTTCTCGATAACACCATTGCAGGGAACACCGATGAGAATCACATTTTCTCTTTTGATCTGATTTTCTACTGCATAAAGAACAACCGATCGTGAATCACACCCCTTTACAACAATACCAATTTTTTTATACTCTTTAGAAATTCTGCGTTTATCTTTAGTGAGATATGTAGTAAGATTGTTCCGGCAAGACTCATCAAAAATGAGTTTTCCCGCATCTTCTTCTGTTTCAACGAAAATTGGAGTGGCAGAAAATGGAAGGGAGCCTCTACCCCAACCGATAACTACGTCTACTTCTTTATTTTTAATAAGTTCTTTAACTTTATTTATTAACTGCTGCATTATTTTGCTCCCTTCACCAAACGCTGAGCAGGACCGATCGCTTTTACTTCATCTGTGATCTTAGTAATAATATCGGCGAACCGTTCACCTTCTCCAGCTGAGATCCATGAAAACTGAATTCTCTCCGGTTCGATACCGATATACTCTAACAACGGTTTGATAGTTGCGTAACGTCTTCTAGCTATATAATTACCTGACAGGTAATGGCAATCGCCTGGATGTCAGCCGCTTACCAAAATTCCGTCAAATCCACTTTGTAATGATTTCATAATGAACAGCGGATCTACACGACCTGAGCAGGGAATACGTATTACCCGGACATTTGGTGGATATTGCATACGCGAAACACCAGCAAGATCTGCTCCTGCATAGGAACACCAGTTACACAAAATAGCCAGAATCTTTGGCTGCCATTCTTTCATA
>JAVCCD010000284.1 GCA_030765665.1 Candidatus Tenebribacter mawsonii
ACTTTGCCATACACAATTGAGCAGCTTTCTACCATTCTTGCCGGGGATGAATTCAATCTGTTCCCCAAGTTTCCAACCGAGTTAAATCCAGATATTCCTGATGAACTAGAAAAAATAATCTTAAAATTACTAGAGAAGGACCCAAAAGATAGATTTGATAATGCAGAGAGTATCATTCAGCAGATCAATCAAATTCAACCCAAAAAATACCCTTTCTCCAGAAAAAGATCAATTGTTAATAATATTCAATTTAGTGATTACATTGTTCGGGAAGATTATTCTCACAGGTTACTCGATTATATCCCAATAATCAAAAAAGATAATGGGAAAATTATATCTCTCTCTGCTGGAAAAGGTTTAGGAAAAAACAACGTACTCACACTCTTCCGTTATCATTTATTAACAGAAGAATATAATATATTTGATTACACATGCAGTCCATCTAATCAGGATCCATTTTTTGCATTAATAAAAGAATTTTATCGAGCAGCAAAAACAAACAAGAAACTTGCTTCCGATCTTTCAAGAATCTCACCCACATTAAGTAAATATTTATTCAATGACGATACATCTACTAAGCAAACAAACAATGACCTTGAATTTGATTATAGAACAGCATCGAACTTTATCTTTCACTTATCTGAAGAAAAGCCATTAATTTATATTATACGACAAGCAGAGTATTTAACTAAAGATGTATTTAGCTTTTTAAATTATATTTCTAAAGAAGTTACAAGGCGTCCTATTCTGATAATTCTCAGTATTAATGATCCTCGAAAACTAGCAGGACTGATGCATCCGGTTCAAATGACAATAGATGCACTTACATATAAGCAAACTGAATTTTATATTTCCAGATTATTAATGGAAACTCCACCAGAAACTTTTGTAAATAAAATTTGGACTCGCTCCAATGGAAATCCAATGTTTATTGAGCAAATACTGCTAGATTTAACTAATAAACGTTTGATCCTAGACACAAATAAATTCAATTTTAATTATGACCTGGATAACTATAAGCTCCCAAATGATATTATTACTGCAATAAAATTGAAAATCGAACATCTTTCTAAATCGAGTTATAAATATTTAAAAAAATTGGCATGTATTGCAACCCCACTTTCGAGTACATTAATTAAATCAATTTTAGACATTGATGATAAAACCCTGTTTTTCTTTCTCTCAGACGGAATAAATAATGAACTTCTAAAGAAAATTGATGAATTTTATTATTTTACCTTTAAAGAAGCTCAAGAACATTTTGTAAAAGAACTTCCTGAAAAGACAAAAAAGACAATTTCAAACAAAGTTCTTAATTACTTCAAAGATCAGCAAATAACACTTTTTCCAGTTCTTGATGGAATTATCAAGCATGCTGAATATGTTAATGATTTTAATGCAGTTCGAAAATACTTGTTACTTTCAGTTGAATTATTTACTAGAAAAGGGCAGCATGAAGTCGCATTTGATCAGGTTGTAAAAGTGATCGATCTCGATTTTTCACAAAATATTCATATTGAAGAAGGTGAGCTTCGTGCAGATCTTAAACTTCTAATCGAGAAATCGGAATGGGCAAATAATAAACAATTATCTGAAAGTCTTATACAAAGAGTAATAAATATGCCTGATATGCCCGAGAAGCATATGATTATTGGTATGTTTTATTTTGTTATGGAAAAGTTGTCATATTCAAGACGTAGATTTGAAAGAGCCTTAAAAACAGTTATATCAGGAAGCTTGCGAATTGAGATTCTTATTAATTTATGCAGAACTTTGCTTTCTATGAATAAGATTGAGGAGATGGGAAAGTACATTGAAGAATTAGAGAAATGTACTCTACCTGCCGAAAAAGAGATTTGCTATATAACTCATAAAGGGCTTTACTATGGGCTTAATGGGAGCTTGGATGAAGGTATAAATATAATCGAAGAGTACTTGCAGAATATTAAAACTCAGAATAATCCAAATTATTTTATCAGGTTAGGAAGACTCCATAATGCACTGGGTGTTCTTTATAAAAGTAAAAGGCTTTTAGATGAAGCTAATAGAAATTTTGAAATTGCCCAAAATATTTGGGAGCGAGTTGACTATAAGCGTCAGCTTGTTGCAGTTTACAATAATCTTGGAGATGTAGCCCTAACTAAAGGAGATACAAATAAAGCATTTTTAAATTTCAGGAAAGCAAAGGTTATTTCAGAGCAGATTGACTCAAAACGTTATGGAGTACTGGTTCTTTTAAATCAGGGTGAAGCACATATCAAACTGGGAAATTTTACGATTGCAGAAAACTTCTTAAAAAAAGCATATACTGCATCTATAAAACTAGAAACAAAACCATTCTTTAAATCCATAATAAATAATCTGGCAATAGCAAAAAGTAAAATTAAAAACTTTGGTTATTATTACAGATTTATCAAAGAACATGTACCCAGCCTAATTAAAGGTGATATCTACCAAGTAACTCCTTTAACTAAAACGTTCTTCTACTATCTTTATGAAATTGGTGATTATGAGCGAATTGAAAAAATGTTAATTAAATCTGAAGAACTATTTTTTGAAAGCCATGAGCATGAATTTTACTATCAAATGCTTGGGTTTTTGAAGATAATAAAATCAGATTATTCAGCTGGACTTGAAATCATTGATAAAGCGTTTTCCTATTCCAAACAAAATAAAAGTGATTATGCGCAAACAATAATCAGTATACGTCTATCTGAGTGTTATGCAGGTCTTGGAGAATCGGAAAAGGCGATTTCTGCGTGTCAGAAAGCTGATGAACTTTGTGAAAAAAATAATTTTAAATACTGGGAAACAGTTTTAAAGATAAAGAAAATAAAAATTCATTTACTCGACGGAAATCTGAATTTAAGAATTTCATTACGTGATCTTTTTAAACTAATCGGGTACGTTCAAAGGCATGAGCTCTTCTTATTAGAAACAGAAATATTTGGTCTTATTGTTCAAATATATGCATATTTAAACATGAAACGTAAGGCAAAATTATTCTTTGATAGATATAAACAAACGATTTTAAATAACACGAAAAGACTTTGTAAACACGATAAAGAATTGTATTTTAGAAAAACCAAATACTACTTGAATAGTTTTACAGGATTCAAAACTGTGAAGATTGAACCTAGATTTAATGAATCGACTGAAAAATGGCAGGAAGAATTGTACGATATTTTAAAGTTGAGAGATACATCCAGGATGAAGTTCTTCATAGATAGAACAATAAAAAAAATAATAGCACCAGATCATTACGCGATTATTTTGAAAGATGAAATAGAAAAACGTAGGAATCCTTTCTTAAAATTGAATATTGAAAATGATTATTTATACTCAGATAAGTTATTAAAATTCATTCAAGAGTCTTTAACTAAGAATGAAATTATCTCTAAGAAAATTAATAAATCTCACATCCTTTTTGTCCCTTTAAAAATTAAAGCAGCTGAAGTAGGATGTTTGGTTCTCGCGGATAAAGGTGAGTTGATTTATCAAAATAAAGAGATAGAGATTGTAAAGAACTTAAGACTACATCTCACTTCAATTCTTATACGTATTGATGAATTCATTACACTTAACAAAGATATGGGATCAATGTCAAAATTAATTGATATCACACGTAAGTTCTTTGCAATTATTAATTTGGATAAACTGGAGCAAGAAGTTGTAACTTTCACATTAGATTTTACAGGTAGCACACGAGGTTTCCTAATAAAAAAAGATAATTATGAAAATTATACTTACAAAGTTGCAATGGATGATTCTAAACATATTTTGAAAAATTATTTGTATATTAGTAAAAGTATACTCAGTGAAGTTCAACGAATTAAGCAGCCAATACATGTTGCTAATGCGATAGAGGAAAACATATTTGGCAACTATACAGAGTTAAGTAACGAAGTACTTTCAATCTACTGTGCTCCGCTAATTGTTGATGGGAATATTTATGGTTTTCTTTATTTAGATAACCTAAACTCAGAAGAAAGTGAAATGCAGGTAAATCCTTATTTTATGAAATTAATGCTTACTCAAATATCCACTGCAATCAAAAATGCGCAGCAATATGAAGTATTAAATCAAACAAATAGAGAAATAAGTTCGCTGGATAATCTGAAAAAGGATTTCATCAATATTGTTTCACATGAGCTAAAAACACCTCTAGTTGCTATTCAAGGATATTCACAACTTTTAACAAAATCCAAACTTCCCAAAAAAGAAGCTGAGATCGTAAACTCATTATTCAATAGCTCTAATAAATTAGATACTACTATCAACGACATAATCAATTTCAATAAATATCAAATGTTAAATAAACTTCAAAAAGAAAAAATTAGTATTCTTGATCTTCTAACAGAACTCAAAGATGAAGGTGAACGAATTTCAGCAAAAAGGAACATGATCTTCCAACTTGAAGTTGAAGCTACATTACCTAAAGCAAATGTAAATTGGAACGCATTCTATCTGATGACGTTCAATGTAATTCATAATGCGATTCGCTTTACAAAAGATTTTGGAACAATCACGATAGGAGCGCGGAAATCAGCTTTTCAGCAAGAAGAAATAGATGGCAAAGAGAGCTTAGTAGTTTATGTAAATGATAATGGAATAGGAATTCCAGAAAAAGAACAAGAGAAGATCTTTCAGAAATTCTATGAACTAACCGATATTATCTCACATAGTTCTGGTGATACTGAATTTCATTCCAGTGGGTTAGGGCTTGGGCTTTCAACAGCCAGACTCATTGCAAATCTTCATAAAGGCAGAATCTGGATTAATAGTAAAGAAAACGAAGGATCTACAGTTTTCGTTATTGTACCTTTCAATTAAATAGGATAAACATGAATATATTAAAAAAAATATTTAGTCGTAGATCTTCATGGGGACAACATAGTTTCACAAAAATAGTAGCTTCAGGCGAGAGAATTGTTGTGTTCTGCTCGGAAAACTCAAATCAAACATCATTAGTTCTTTCTCACATTTTAAATTGGAAAGATCATTTCAAACAGATATCGATAATCCTTCCGAATAATGATTATTCATTCTTTAAAAGAACTGATGTTGATGAGACAATAACGTATTTTAATATTACAAATGATATCAAACCTTTTAATAATTCAGTTATTTTCAATTTTAGTTCATTGAAGAAAATTCGCAAAATTTTAAATCATTGTAAAAATTCTACAATTTTAGATATCAACAATCCTGCAAATCTTCAGTTTCTTCCTGCTCCAACAGATCCCATATTTTTATTAAAGAAATTTGCAGATTTTTTTAATTTTTCATGGAAAAGATATCCGTACAATATTGACATTTCAAATTCCGAACTTGTTGTTGCTCAACATCAATTCATCAAAAACAGATTCAAGAATTTTATATTAGATTTCAGTAGCAATATTTCTGCAAAAAAAATTGAGAAAATAGTTCAGCTTATCAAGCATGAGTTTTCTGCAAATGTGTATTTTACTGGTAAGAGAATTAATGATAAGGATTTTATTAATATCGAAGAAATCCATGTTGTAAATTTATTTGAACTTTATACTCTAGCAAAAGTTAGTGATCTCTTAATAACAGACAGAACAGAAATTGCCGGAGCGTTTGCAGATTTAGGTGTCAGTCAGATCTTTTTGGGATCTAAATTTGATGATAGACAAATACAAATTATTGAAAAAGATAATGTTGCTAATTTGAGTAATAAAATAAAAAGTGTAATAAATAAATAGTTGTCTTTGAGGTATTCATGAAGAAATTTATCATAATAACTTTAATGCTGATTTTTACTGTAGTACTAATTGCAGATCAAACAGATGACTTACAATTTGCAGTTGGACTTTATAGAGACAAAAACTTTGAGCTAGCAAAAGTTGAATTACAAAAATTCCTTACAACTTATCCGCAAAGTGAAGTTAAAGCAGATATTAAATTTCTACTTGGGAATATTCATCTTGCTGAAGAAGATTATATAAATGCTGAAAAGTACTTTAGCGACTTGTATGCAACTTCTTCTCATCCATCAATAAGAGCTGAAGTATCATTGGGATTAGCCCAATGCAAATATTATTTAGATAATTTTAATGACGCTAGAGCAATATTTCAACAATTTGTATCTGATTATTCTGAAAATCGCTTTTTATGGAAAGCATATTATTACCTTGGGATGATGGATTATATTGAGAATAATTTTGATAACTCGTTATTGAATTTAGAAAAAGCACTATCACTAGAGAGTAGAACAATAATTCTTTCTGCAATATTGGAACTCAAGATTAGCCAAAATAAATCTGCTGACATTGATAACATTTCTAATGAAATAATCATGAGACCGGATTCGGAGAATAAATTCAGGGCATTACTGCTATTTCATAAATACAATCTATCTCATAATAGATTAGATAAAATTTTCTCAATTGGTATAGATGCGATCCCATCAACATCTCAATATTATAGTAAATACAACTTAGTATTAGGAACAGCATATTACCAGGCTCGAAGGTTTGATGAGGCACTAAATAGATTAAAAATAATCGATTCGGAGAAGGCACAATACTATTCTGCTTTGTGTTATTATGAGCTTAATGATGAGAAAAAAGCTAAAAGTATTTTGGCTAGATTAGTGAAATCAGTAGATGATAATATCAGCTCTAATAGTACATTCTACCTTGCAAAAATTGAAGATGATGTTGAGCTACTAAATAAGTTCATTAATAATAATCCAAATCATAAATTTGTTCCAGTCGCTTATTACCAATTAGGTTACAATAGTTTTATGAAGGCAGATTACATAAGCTCTCTCACATATTTTACAAATACTAGAAACACAGGTAATGCAGTTGGTAACGAAGCTTATGAGTCCATCAAGGAAAGAACTTTTTATCTAATTGCTGAATCTAATTTTTTAATAAATAAAAAAATAGATGCCCAAAATGCATTTGAACTTTATCTTTCAGTGTTTCCCGATGGGGAGTTTATTGATGAAGCAAATTTCAAGCTTGGTCTCATCAATTTCCAAAGAGATGAATATGACACTGCATTGGTTTATTTCAACAAAGTAATGGAGCAATTTCCTAATTCAGAAAAAATGGGAATGAGTAACTATTACATTGGCGAAATCTATTTTAAAAATGGAAACTATTCTAAAGCTTTAGAATATTTTCAAGATGCACTTGGCGGTATTTGTGATGAAGGTTTTACCTGGGAAAGAATCGGACATATTTTTTATAATCAGCAAGATTATAAAAGTGCACTAGAATCACTTGAGAAGATTCCTTCAGATACAAAATATTTGTTCGATAGATTTATTTTGAAAGGAAACATTGAGTTTGCACAAAGAGATTATAACAAGGCCTTAGAGGCTTATTCATTTGCATCGGATCATGCTGAAAACTCTCCTCAGAACGAGGCTGTTCTCTCTAGAAAAGCATGGACTCTGTATCAACTAAAAAGATATGAAGAAGCATCACGGTTGTACAGCAGACTTTCTGGAACTGCGACTTCACCTGAGAAATATATCATAAAAGCTGCTACTTCTGCCTTTAGTGCAGAAAATTATTTAAGTGCTATAGACTATTTTAAACAATACACCCAGAACTTTCAATCTGCTTCTGATTACTATTCAGCAATTCTTGGAATTGCAGACTCTTACTATAATCTTGGTGATTTCAATAAAGCTGTTGATAATTATTCAATTCTAATTCAACCTGACATTGATGAGAAAATTCTTAATAATTCAATCAATGGATTACGTTGGGCATCAGAGCAATCAGAGACAATAGAGTTTACTGAAAAAGTTGATGAACTTTTGCAGAATTGTTCAGATAAAAAGATCAGGATAGAGTTGCTTGATAGAAAGATTTACTACCTTTATAAAAAAGAGAATTGGCAAGAAGCAGTAAACACAAGCAAAGAGCTTCAAATTCTTGCTCCGGATCATAAAAACATTTTAGAGATAATGTTAATGAAAGCACTTTGTTATGAGAAGCTTGGAGAATTTAAAAATTCTATTGCCACATATGAAGATCTATATTCTAAAAAACACGATCCGGGGGTTCTAAGACATTGGGCTAAGTTGTTAGCTCAAATGGATGATTATTCTGCTGCAATTGATAAGTTGAGAAAGGCATCAATGCTTACAAGAAGAGAAGATATTTGGTTGGAATTATTGGAGATTGAGTTAGAGCAGAGTAACGAATTTTTTGAGAATGATTTTAACAAATTTATGGAGTTTGCTACTGGTGAGGAGCGAGAATTTGCTGAATTATTAGAGATAGAATGGAAGATAAATCTCAATCTGTTAACAGATTTGGATTCAAAGATAAACGAACTCAATAAAAGTAAATATAAAAGTGTAAAAGCTAGATCTCAGTTTCTAAAAGGGTTGTTGTTAATAACTAATGGTGATAATGAAGCTGCTATTCCAGAACTTCTTAGGATGAGATACTTATATCCTGAATATGAAAAAATCAGGAATCGAGCAGAAGCATTTGCTTGCATTTCCTATATAAAATTAAATAATTTGGATGAAGCAAGAAAACTTTTTGAGGTTATAAAGAATGATATACCTGAGGAAATGAAAGAAAACTTGGAGAATCTTCTGCAAGAGGAGGATAAATGAAGAAGCTAATCATAATCCTGCTCAGTATTCCATTTCTTATGCTTTATGCAGTCGATGGTGACCCGCTTGATCTTGGGAATGTTGTAATTCAAGGTGAAACAGAATCTTTAGAAGATACCTTAAGTTCTGCTAGAAATCTTGAGGAATTTTGCTTAATCTCATCTACTGAGCAGTTTGAATATTCTGCATATTATTCTCCCATTATTATCGAGTCTCCAATTACTTATCCCAATCAAAAGAAAATTGCATTTCAGCTTAAGGGTGGTTTGGATAATTTTACTATTGTTCGAGGTGTAATTTCCACAGGTGATATTTGGAACTTTTCAGCAGATCTACAGAATTATGAAAGAACTATAGATTGGAAAGAGAACACTTATAGTTTGCAATGGCAGCCGGAAATTAATGGACACAAGTTAATTATCGATTTCTCTGAACAGGAATATATATCTGAATTACGAGAAACTAAAATTTCCGGTGGATTTGTTTCATATATGAAAAAAGATCTCATTATTCCGCAACTATCTGAATTCTCATGGGATATCGATTTGAAAGGTTCCTATAATGAATTTACACAATTACAA
>JAVCCD010000192.1 GCA_030765665.1 Candidatus Tenebribacter mawsonii
ATTTCAATTGCAGTCGTTGCACTTTATGGATATTCTCTGTATCCAATGGAAACTTATCTCCAAACCTTATTTGGAATTATTTTCATAGTTGGTAGCGGAATCATGATAGTTACAACAATGAACAGGAAGGGAAACAGTTTGGGCTTTTATGGATTCTTATTAATGATGATCATATCGATGGGTAATTTGATTATTGCTGAAAGTTTTTTAAGCTTTTTCCTCAACTGGGAATTCATGACAATTGCCGCTTACCTGCTTATATTGAGAGGAAAACAAGGACAGATCCCTGCTCTAACTTTTATCACTTTTTCGCTGGCTGGAGCATATTTAATGCTGGCTGGATTCGGGTTTATACCAGCCGTATTGAGCAGTAGTGCAATCATCAATACCATTGGTTCCATTAAAATTCCATTAGCATCAATGATACTATTATTGTTAGCATTTTTAATCAAATCTGCTTCGTTTGGTTTACATATCTGGATACCTGGAGCCTATGCTGAAGCGGAAGATGATGTAACTCCTTTCTTTGCTTCTATTTTTAGTAAGACTGGAATCTTCGGCTTTATGCTTGTAGCGATTTCATTTATTAAACATTCTCCAGAATTCAATCCTTTCTATTGGCTTGGCTGGTTAGGAGCTATTTCGGCAATTGTAGGAGCATTTCTGGCAACTTTCCAGGAAGATGTGAAAAAACTTATGGCATATTCCAGTATGAGTCAGCTGGGTTATATAATTGCTTCTGTAAGTTTATTGAGTCATCTGGGCTGGATATCTGCATTGTATCTTACTTTAAACCACTTCATGTTCAAAGCAATGATCTTTGTTGCAATTGCCGGCGTGATTCATCGTACCGGAACAAGACAGATGTATAAAATGGGTGGCTTGATAAAAAAAATGCCAATATCATATATTACTGTTTTGATAGGGATAATTGCTGTTTCAGGAGTTCCGCCATTATCAGGTTTTGGTTCAAAATGGTTGCTATATTCTTCAATGTTAGAAAAAGGATGGTATTTGCAGGCGGGTGTATTTTTCTTTGCCAGTGCAGTCAGCTTTCTCTATTTATACAGAATGATCCATACAATATTTTTGGGACAACTCAAATATGAACATCAAAATGTTAAGGAAGCTCCAATCTACTATTTGATCCCGCAAGTTATTTTCATAATGGGAATTATGGCAATCTCTATGTTCCCCAATCTGGTCATCAAACCACTTAATTTAATTGTAGGAAATTACTTTGCATCCACAATTATCATTGATGGCTATAATGTTACAAGTTCACTAGGTTATTGGAATGGAAACATGGTGATGATGGTAACAATGGGAGTGTTTATTGTTCCATTATTATTCCTGATTTTATTTAATGGAAGAACGCAAAAAGTGAAGCAATTCAATATTGTATATGCTGCCGAAAGACCTGAATCACCTCAAACAACCCATTTTGCTCACAATATGTTCTCACATTATTACAAAGCATTGGGTGGCTTAACCAAGCCGAGAATTCTAAATTTCTGGAATTCTGTAAGTGAGTGGTCCAATTCTTTAGCTGGTTTATTCAGGCAGATCTATACTGGGAACGGGCAAACTTATCTACTGCATATTTTACTTTATATTGTGGTATTGTATATTTTTTTGGGAGTGTAAATGAGTATAACAACGAAAGCTTTATACGTAGTAATATCAGTTTTTGTGGCAACGGTATATGGTCTTTTTTTAGGCGGAGTGGTCAGAAAGATCTATGCACGTGTACATGGAAGATATGGTCCACCGGTTTGGCAGCCGTTTATTGATATTATTAAAACTCATGGGAAGAGTGTGGCAATTTCGCATGGAATTATGTATTATCTGGGTCCTGTATTTCGTTTAGCCGGCGGACTTGGAACTTACCTCTTCATCCCTGTTATCTTTGGTTCGGTAGTTTTTTCCAATTTTTCTGTAGCTGGAGATCTACTATTAGTGATGTATTTCATTTTCTTTGGTCAGTTGGGAATGGCTCTCGGTGCTGGGGAAGGAGGACATCCATATTCTCCAATTGGTATAGCTCGTGGTTTAGCTCAAATGACAACCTTCGAAGTTCCATTTGCACTATCAGTAATTGCGCTCGCTATTCAATATAACACATTAAATATTACAACGATAGTAGCTGCCCAGCAGGGAAGTATCCTCAATTGGACTGTATTCACCAATCCGTTGGCAGTAATAGCAGCCATGATCTCACTTCTGGGAATGAATATGCACTCACCTTTCAGTATTGTGCTGGCTCCCCAGGAAATACCTATTGGTCCTCCCATTGAAATGAACAGTAGTTTTCTGGCAACTCTACAGACTAATCGAGGTCTATTTGGAGCAGCTAAACTGGTTCTGTTCATGAACCTCTATTTTGGAGGTGCTGCGCACGCTAATATATTTGTAGCTCTTCTTATCATGGTTTTAAAAACGTTTGTAATTTATATGTTCTCAGTTTTTGTGGGTGCAGCATATCCAAGATTCAGGCCAGAACAATCAATGAGATTTTTCTTAAAATGGCCGACGTTAATTGGAATTGTATCAATAATATTTGTTGCTTATTTCTAAGGAGATATTGTGAATAAAAAAGATATTAAAAATATTGAAAAAGAGATGAGATTAGCAAATGAGGGTTTATCGGAAAAAGAAAAAACTCTTTTTAGTGATGCAAGACCAATGCCGGTAAGACCTCTGAATAAATATCTCGAGAAATTTCTGAATTGGGCAAGAGCTGAATCTTTGTGGATATTAGGTTATGGAACTGGTTGTGGAGCTATTGAATTAAGACCTTTAATGACTGCTCGTTTTGATATGTTCCGTTATGGAATTGCTCCTCGTCCATCACCAAGACAATCTTCTGTCTTTGTTATAGGTGGTTATGCTTCTCTTAAAACAATTAAAAGAATTGTACGAAGTTATGAACAAATGCAGGGTCCAAAATTTGTAATCGCCTTGGGAAGTTGCACGATAAATGGTGGCATGTATTACGATAGCTACTACACGATCAATCGGATTGATTATTATATTCCTGTAGATATCTATGTGGCTGGTTGCATGCCGCGTCCAGAATCTTTGATCGCTGGTTTTAATAAACTTAAAGAGAATATTAAAGCAGGAAAATGTGATGGAATGAATAAATATGCTGAGAACTTTGATTGGTACAAAGCTAATCAGAAGAAAATAATTAAAGATTGGAATATGCCGGATTACAACTGGTAGGAGATAGTATGGAAGAAATATTAAGAACTTTAGAACAACAATTTGCTATAACTCAGCAA
>JAVCCD010000156.1 GCA_030765665.1 Candidatus Tenebribacter mawsonii
ATGAAGATCGTTATCGCTGTGTTCCCTGGTGAAGATATTCCTGAATTAAAACGAACTGCTGAATTTGCTAAGGCAATTTACGGGGATGCTCAAACGCTTGCTACAGTTATTTTACCTGATATTTCTCTTCATTATCAAGCTCCGGAACCACCCGATTATCCAAATATGTATGCTGCACTAATTAATGATGGGAATGCGATAGGATTATATTGGACTAATGTATCTGAATTTACAAGAGATGTTGGGAATGTACCTCAGAGTGTTATAGGATGGCAAAATGATATACCAGGTTTAGATAGTAATGTAGCTGAAGCTGATACCACTAATATGCCGGAAATGTTTTGTCCAAGTGTATGGGGTATTGAGGTGGATAACCCAGAAAATGCAGTTGTGAATCCTTGGACGGCATATAGACTTAGGCATGATTTCCAGGGCTATACATTATACGGTAGATCAGGAAGCGGCTCGCAAGAAGACTGGACACAAAAAGGTAAGTGGGATAAATATGAATCCTATCAGGATCTTCTTGATTATTTAGTTAATTATGGTGATACATCTTTTGTAGACTATCAAGGTGAAATTGGAATAGGAAACGAAAATCAATCACTTCCTAATAGAAGATTAATTACCGAAGAAGATGTACATTATTATCATCAAAATGAGCAATACGGATTAGCGCCTTTTGAATATGATTCTGCTAATGGTGATTATACATTTGGTGATCATATTTATGATTACACAAAAACAAAGGTAACTGCTGACTCTGCTGGCGTAGATGCTTTCTCTGATGCAGGAAAAGCACTGTATTTTGCAAATCCGGATCTTCTGAATTTACCTAACGGTAACGGTGAAGAAATATATCTTGAGTTATATTCTCGCAGTTTGATCCCATTAGCAGGATTCGTTAGTGACCTGGTAATAATAGATCCTGTGAAAATTGAAGAAATAAGAATTGAGCGTCTTTCTCGCAGGTATTATAATGAAATAATTTCTCATCCACCTAAAGGTATAGAATATTATGTTACTGTTACTGCCTGGGATAGAGGTTTACCATCTCAGAGTGTACCCTCAAATGAATCTGGTAAAGATGCCGAGGCAAATATGAAAATATTATTCCCCGGTCCTTCTGCTAAAACAGATATGGATAATATTTACGTTGTTCCAAATCCCTATATCGGGCAGAGTAAATTTGATGGTAGAATAGAAAATGATTTCACCGGTGATAGAAGTAGAAGGATCTGGTTTGTGAACTTACCGGAAGATTGTACTATAAAGATCTATACTCTTGCTGGTGACTTTGTTGATAAGGTTATACATCATGGTGGAGAAGGTGCTGATATTATTAATCCATCAGTAGCATTGAATAAAGAAAAATTGAAGGAAAGTGATTTTACAGCAACAGGTATGGCTCCTTGGGACATTTTATCTCATAATAATCAGATCATTGCAGCAGGTGTATACTTGTTCTCAGTAAAAGATCATGATTCTGGGGATATCAAAGTTGGTAAATTTGTAATAATTAAATAATTGAGTTCAAGGGTTCACAGGCAAAATGTCTGTGAACCGAACTCACAATGATAAATGAGAGGTAAAAAATGAGAAAATATGTTGTTATACTTATAATACTTACAGTTCTTCCAGGGTTGTTGTTTGCAGATATTTTTGCAAAAACAGGAACAGCCGGGCTTCAATTCTTGAAAATAGGTATTGGTGCAAGAGCTCTCGGTATGGGTGAAGCTTATACAGCCGTCACAGATGATATTTCTTCTATTTACTGGAATCCTGCTGGTCTGGCATTGAAAGCGCAAGACCAGGTTATGTTCTCTCATACTACATGGATTGCTGGTATTAACTATGAGTTTGTAGCTTTTTCTAAAGTTACTCCATTAGGAACATTTGGAGTAAGTACAGCACTTTTGCATATGGATTATATGGATGTAATTGAAGAAGAACCTTTTGGACCTACAGGTGAAACATTCACTGCCTACGATCTTATGGCTGGTATAACCTATGCAAATGAATTTACAGATAAATTCTCATTCGGTGCTAGCGTTAAGTATGTACGTGAAAAACTGGATGAATTTGATGTAAATGGTGTTGCTGTAGATATTGGTTCTTTATATAATACCGGTTGGAATAATCTTAAAATTGGTATGGCAATAAAGAATTTTGGTCCTGATCTTGAGTATGAAATTGATGAAGATGGGGACGGTCTCTTAAATGAAGATCCATTTGATCTTATTGACAATGATGGTGATGGCTTGATAGATGAAGACCGAGATGAATTCCCATTTAAAATTCCAATGGGTTTCTCACTTGGTGTTGCAATGGACCTTTATGCTAGTGGTAACCAATTATTATTAGCATCTGTTCAGCTTGATAACTGCGTTGATAGACAAGAGACTTATAATGTGGGAATGGAGTATAAACTTGGTACCTTCAAAATTAGATCTGGTTATCAATTAAACTTTGATGAAACTTCATATTCAGCAGGTTTTGGTTGGACTATTCCAACCAGCTTTGCAGTTTTTGATATAGATTATTCGTATACAGATATGGGAGACCTTACTGAAAGTTTTATCAAGTCTCCTCAAAGATTATCGTTAAAAATGTCGTTTTAAGAAATAACACAAAAAAAGGGAGGAAAAAATGAAAAAGATGTTAATTCTTTTGGGTTTAAGCTTATTAGTGTGCACACTTGTAGCTGAAGATTTTATGCAACCTGCCCAAGTTGCGAAAGATAGTTACTATCAAGGAATGAGGCGTGGTATGAGAAGTGCTTCAAGGGAACAAGACCCTGCACCAGAATATTCCTTTATTCCTAATGGCGATGGTGAGAATACTACTTACTTAACAAGTTCGTATTACGATTACATGCCCTTCAGTTATAATGGACATAACTTAAGACACCAACCAGAAACTTCACAACCATGGGGTTATCCAGCTGGTGGATGGTTTGTAACTTATATGCGTTCTGAAACACAAAACGTTGGAACTGACCGTAGAGCTTATTACAGCTATATTAATGCTGACGGAACACTTGGAGAGAGCAATGGTGTGAATTCAGAGATCATCCGTGAAGGTTTCACATCTCTAGCAATCGACCCATATACAGGTGACCCTTTTGTAGTTTGGCATTCAGTAGTTGAAGAAGATGGAAGTTATGATAGTAGCATGTCTTATGCTTTATATCATGCAACAGGTCTTGCAGGTGCTTGGAGATCTCCATTTATCTTATTTGATAATCCAGAAATGAGTGAGCTATTAACAGATGCTACAAATGATGAATTTATCTGGCCTCAAGTTTGGGTTGGACCTTCACCAGAAGCTGGACACAGAAGAGTTCATGCTTATGGTAACAACTACACTAGCAATACAGCAGGTAGTGCTAACTATAATAGCCTTTATTTGTTTGCAGATTTTGATGATGAAGACCTTTTAGGTACATCTGATCTTGATTGGACAGTGAACACAATTCCTTATTTTGATAACGCTCATTATAATAATGTAGACCGTGTAAACAAAGACCTTATAGTAAGCAAAGATGATGGACAAGTAGTTTGGTACGGCAGCATTTCTGATTCACTTTTAGCAATGTATAGTGATGATTACGGTGCTACATTTACAAAGTATACTCAAC
>JAVCCD010000304.1 GCA_030765665.1 Candidatus Tenebribacter mawsonii
AAAATGGCACGCCCGTAGGGACTCGAACCCCAAACCCTCTGATCCGAAGTCAGATGCTCTATCCAATTGAGCCACGGGCGCTCATTATGTAAATTTATTTTGACACTAATTCATGTCCACCACTTTCTAGTAACAATAAAAATTTAGGAGAGATAAATGAAATTTTTTTTAATAATACTACTGATATCAAGCATTGCTATAATATTAACAGCAGAGACACATGTTGATAACGACCAATTTACAACATACCAACAAGATAAAACTTTTGCCAATTTCCAAAAAGCAATTGCATTTTACAATTCAAAGTGTGAAGATACAGAAATGTATAACGCAACGTTAATGTTATCATATCTTTATACAATGGAATTACATAAAAACCTTGAGATTTTAGAAACAAATTTAGATTCGCTAGACACTAAAACAAAATTTTCTTATGCTAACCTACTTTTGGAAATTGGCAAATATGAAGAATCAATCGTAATTTATGAAATGCTGAATTCAGATTTTCCAGCCTGGTCTTGTCCATGGCGGCATAAAGGGGAAGCATTATTGAAGCAACAAGATTACCAAGGTGCTGAAATTGCTACAAAAAAAGCAATTGAAGTACGAGAAGATCACTTTGATGCTTATATCCAACTTGCTAAGATTCAAAGAGATATGGGAAAATATAATGTAGCATTGCAAACTCTTGAGAGTGGCATGAAATATGAAGAAGCTGATCATGAAGATGAAGTAACTAACGAGGAAGTTGAGTTATTAAAAGCTGATTTAATTAAGTTACTGAAGACTCGATAATTAGAATTATTATTTGAATATTGTGTGTTAGTACCGTTGGATTTTTTGATACT
Organism: Candidatus Tenebribacter mawsonii; assembly: GCA_030765665.1. Classification (GTDB taxonomy): domain Bacteria; phylum Cloacimonadota; class Cloacimonadia; order Cloacimonadales; family TCS61; genus Tenebribacter; species Tenebribacter mawsonii. The sequence goes on from JAVCCD010000304.1 coordinate 849, forward strand.
ACTGTTCTTATAAAAGTAATATATACGAATAGTTATTGGAACAATTATTGCAATATATTATATTTAAAAGGAGTTAATATGTTAAAGAAATATGTATTTTTATTAGTATTAATTATCTTATTTTCAACTTCAAATTTATTTTCGTCTGATAATTATGTAATCCGATTTGATCACCCAAACTCACAGATTATTGATGAATTCAATACTACTGGATATGATGTAGCTGCATATAAACCATGTGAATACTTAGATATTGTTGTAACAGAAAGCGAATATCAATTATTGCTTTCTCAGGGTTTTGATGTAAGGATAACACAAACAGAGGAACAATTAATAACTAATTTAAGAGGACTAACAGACCTTGATGGGTATATTGATTATGAGGAAATGCTAGCGGAACTACAGCAAATAGAATTAGATAATCCTGATATTTGTAAACTTTATGATATAGGTGATAGCAAAGGTAAACAATATTCCGATGCTGGGAATTCAAACTATGATAATTACAATCATGAGATTTGGGCGTTGAAAGTTTCTGATAATGTAGAGAGCGAAGAAGATGAGCCAAGTGTATATTATCTTTCGGAACATCATGCTCGTGAACCGATTAGTTTAGAAGTTAATATGGCTGTCTTGAATCATATAATTGATAATTATGGTTCAGATCCAGAAATCACTGATAATGTTGATAACACGCAAATATGGTTTGTTCCACTTGTTAATCCTAATGGGCACAAAATTGTTACTGATGAGATTTATACAATGTGGCGAAAAAATATAAGTGATAATAATGAAAATGGTTCGATAAACGTAACCGGATATAATCCAGAAGATGGTGTTGATCCAAATAGAAATTATGGCTGGGAATGGGGTGGTGCATCTACAAATTGGACAAGCGAGACTTACCAGGGAACATCAGCTTTTTCGGAACCGGAAACACAGGCTGTTCAAAATTTAATTGATTCACATCACTTTGTAGCAGGCATCAGTTATCATAGCTACAGCGAACTAGTACTTTATCCATTTGGATATGAAGATGGTGTTATGGCACCAGATCAAGCAGCATTAGAAGAATTAGCTATAGATATGGCAGCAACAATTCCCGGGCAAAATGGTGGATTCTACACTCCAGAAGCGGCTTGGGAACTTTATCCATGTACAGGCACAACCGACGATTATACCTATGGAACTCATGGAGTGTTTAGTTATACAATTGAGCTGGCAACAGAATTTATTCCTCCTGCGGGACAAGTTGAAGGTATTTGCGATAACAATATTGAAGCGGCAATGATCTTATTGAATAGATTGAATAGTTCTACTTTGAAAGGTCACATCACCGATTCAGTATCTGGTGATCCGGTTGAAGCAAGGGTATTTGTCGAAGGAATTGATGATAGTGGTGTATATCGTGAACCTTATATGAGTAGCGAAGAATTTGGAAGTTATTATCGTTTTTTAACAAATGGCAATTATACAGTTACTATCTCCGCCTATGGATATGATTCACAGACATTTGAAAATATTGTAATTAATGATGATGTTACTTTACTTGATGTTGCCCTGGTTTCTTCGAACGAAACTATTGAATTAACAGGAGTGGTTACTGATGGTGATACAGGTGAACCAATTGCTAACGCAATTGTGGCAATTCAAGATTTTGGAATTTCTTCAATCATCACAAATGAATATGGGGAATATACAATAGAAGATCTTTATGAATACAATTATACTTTCGCTGTTTATAGCTCTGTTCATGCGGGACTTCAAGAGCAGCATTATGTAGCATTAACAAATAATCAGATCAATTTTGAACTATTCTCTGTTCCATCTGGCACGTTTGAAGATGGGGAATATGCCAGCAGTTGGGTTTTATCTGGCAATAATAACTGGGTTATTGATGATGTAACTGTTTACTCGGGTAATTACTCTGCAAGATCAGGGACTATTTATGATGACCAAACATCTTCTTTATCCATTTCACTTTATGTTCAGGAGGATAACGAGATATCCTTCTATCAAAAAGTTTCATCTGAAGCAAACTACGACTATTTACGTTTCTATATCGATAACGAGTTACAAGATAGCTGGAGCGGAAATGGGAACTGGGAATTTGAAACATTCAGTGTAGATTCAGGATTCCATACATTTGAATGGGAATATTATAAAGATGGTGGCGTTGCATCATATCAGGACTGTGGCTGGATTGATAATATAACATTCCCAACATCTTCATTCATTGTAACGCCGACAATACTGGAATTTTTAGATCAATCAAGTTTGGATGGTTTGGTATTTTCAGTAATAAATAATACTAATGTAGAAATCACAATCAATAATCTCGAAGATGCCGGTGGAAATGGATTCAGTTGGTTTATCAATGATTTTACTCTGAGTTTACCTTATACAATGCAAGCAGGTGAACAACTAGATTTTGTGGTCGTGATAGATCTTCCAGTAGAAAATCTGAGAAGAGATATTGTCTCAGATATGCTTGATATAAATACAAGTGAAGGAGATTTTCAAATTGAAATCATCTTCGATACTGATCTATATACTTCATCTGGAATTGAAATTCCTGCAATTACAAAATTCAATGGGAATTATCCAAACCCATTCAATCCTATAACAACTTTCAGTTATAGTCTTGCTAATGAATCGGAAGTATCTTTAACTTTATTCAATGTAAAAGGACAAAAAATAAAAACTCTGGTGAGTGAAAACCAAACAGCAGGCAATCATCAGGTTATCTGGGATGGAACCGATGATCATGGTAAGAAAGTTTCTACCGGTATTTATTTCTCTAATTGCGATGTTAGCAATGAAGAAAGTGATTACACCAGTGTTAAAAAAGTACTTCTTCTAAAATAGCGGAGAATTAATGTTAAAAAAGATCGGTTTAGTTGTTACATTACTTTTATTGATTATTCCATTATTTGCAAAAAG
>JAVCCD010000331.1 GCA_030765665.1 Candidatus Tenebribacter mawsonii
TCACCACACTTCTATCTTCTAAAATTTATCTCTAATGATCAAACAAAAAAGCACCCCACTTGCGTGAGGTTTGGCAAATTTGAAATCTACCTTTTTTATGTCAAATTCTTTGTTATATTTTTATACATTTTTTTTACTCTAAAGGACAAACTATATACTTAACTTAACCTATATCTGAATATAGAACTCTCGTAAAATTACAGCGTCTCTCGGCTATTCATATATGATCGAAGAACTGAAGGAATCTCGAGGATGATATTTTAGTTACTTTTTGATTTTAAAATAATTATATACTACTATAAATAATGAGTAAATTTAGAATTAATATTATTATTGATTTGCTGCTTATATACAAAATCAGACCACACTTGCAGTGTTTCTAGAGACAATCTATTTTTTGCTTTATTTGTATGAGCACCAATATGTGGTGAAAGAATTACATTCAAATTATGAGCAAACTCCTTAACTCTCCATGGTTCTTCAGTAAAAACATCAGAGGCAAAACCAAATAATTTTTTATTTAGTAATCCTTTAAAAACAACAGATTCATTCACTACTTTTCCCCTGGATGTATTAACCAACCAGATTGGATTTTTTAAAACATCCAACACTCTCCCATCAAAATAATTCTCTGTCTCATCAGATAAAGGACAGTGATATGTAATCAAATTACACCACTTGATCCCTTCCTTATATATAAGGGATTCGATATTTTTCTGTTTCCATTCTTCAACTGAAAGATATGGATCGACTCCTTTAACTTGAGCGCCAAGATGTTGCAAAGCATGAGCTACTCGCGTACCGACCCTTCCTACACCAACAATTAGAACTTTAAGATCGGACATTTCCCAATTGGGCATGAAGTTCTTTTCCCAATTACTATTAAGAACACGATCTTTACAAATTTGATGCTGCTTAACTAGAGCAAAGATAAACGAGATTGTATGCTCATACGCCGAGAATGCATTCGCTTCAGGAGTGTTACAGACGATCACATTCCTATTCTTAGCCTCAATAATATCAATATTATCAAATCCTGAACCTGCGCGAATGAGCATTTTGAGATTAGGGAATTCGGTGAATTTATCCTTATTAAAATCCGTTTTAGTTCGGATTATTATTATCTCAATTTTATCATTTGAAGTAACACTCTCAGTAAAGTAGGAATTCCAACCTTTCTTTTGGATCTCCTCCCAGAAAAGATGTGGCATTGGTTCCATTACGAAAGTCTTCATTTACTTTTCCAATTCAATATAGTTATTTTTGTATGTTACATAATTCTGTGCTGATTGATAAATATGAGCAATCTCCTCTTCGGTAAGCTGACGTATAACTTTTGCTGGAGTTCCCATTATCATGCTTCTGGAAGGAAACTTCTTATTTTGTGTTACAACAGAGCCTGCTGCAACCATCGATTCATTACCAATCTCGCATCCATCCAAAAGAGTTGCACCCATCCCTATTAAACAAGCATCTCCTATCTTGCAGCCATGAAGCATAGCATTATGCCCTACTGTTACTTCATCTCCAATTAAGGTAGGATAACCATCATCTTTGTTTTTCGTTTTAGAGTGAGTTACGTGAATAATACTTCCATCCTGGATATTGCTTCTATTCCCGACTTTGATATAATTTACATCTCCGCGAATCGTTACACCAAACCAAATGCCACAATCATTCCCGATCTGGCATTCACCAATGATATTAGCATTTTTTGCAATCCAACTTCTCTTACCGATCTTCGGTGATTCTTTCATATATTCTATTAACATATTGCCCTTTTATATTTTTTCCGTTGTCTTAAAATGGATTTTTGCAACTTCATTCAATCTATCTTTGGTGAATTTTTCTGAAAATTCTTTGCCAATCTTGATTACTTTATCAGATGCACCTTTTGGAAATTCTAATTGGAATTTCTTCGAGATTGCTGCTATACTATTAAGAAAATGATAGCGTGCTATTATTGAAGCTGCTGCAACTGCAATATCCTCTTCCGCTTTGATCTTATGAATTAGCTTAACATTCTTCAAATCCTTCAATGAACCGAATAAAACCCTATCAGTGGCAAATTTGTCTACAACTGCTCCTTCAAATTTATGTTTTTCATTCAGATTTAAGATAACTCGTGCATGCATCCAGGCCAACATCTCATTTAATTTTTTATTTCCCTGCCGAAACTTCGCGTAAAGTTCATTATACTTAACAGGTTGCAACATAAGTACTTCAATATTATCATTATATTCTTTATATAGTTTTTCAGCAATTTTTATTAACTCTGAATCTTTCAGTAACTTACAATCTTTTATACCAATATTTCTCAATTTTGTAACATCAGAGTTTTTAGCAATAAATCCGCAAACTACTAAGGCTCCAAAAAAGTCTCCCTTACCTGATTCGTCTGTTCCAGCCCAAATTTTCCAATTGTGTTCATTTTGTGTCTTCGCAGGTTCTTGTTGTAAAATTTGTTGCATAACAGAACGCAATGGATTACTTGGTGATCCTCCAATGACTGCTGAAATTCCTTTTTTTTTTGAAAAATAGACATTTAAAGGGATATTGTTATCTCCCTTTTCAAATTTGAGCTGCACCCCGTAATTTATTTCTTTCTCATCAGTTAATATTAGCCCAAAACCTGTTGCTTTTTCAATTAACTGAGCAACAAAATCCATCAGCATCTGAATCACTCTGATCCTTTTTCAACGATAACCACATTTCCAAAAACGACGTCAATATTGAGCAATAAGTAATTATCTCCTTCCACATATGCTGGAGTTTTGTAATTTGAATCACCAAAAAAATTGATGTTGCGATGTGGCAACTTACAATCTGCAAATATTGTACTTATATTTAGCTTCATAGGTACTTGGGGATCTATTAGTAAATTCCCAGACCCAAATACAACATCGACATTTACTTTTTTACTGCTTTCAGAAAGATCAATATTCGAGAGATCAATGTTACTCTGACCAAATATAACATTATACTCACCACCTTTTTCACTCATCGTAACATCTGAACTTCTAAACATTGAAAAATTTCCATCACCTTTAAAAGCTTGACGTCCAACAAGTAACTTAACCCCAAAATAGATTATTACTAACGCAAAAACAATTCTAAATACTGGTATATCAAGATTAAATACAGCACGTAAAATCATTGATGCTCCAAATAAAACCAACATTACACCCCAAAACAAACCGCTAAATAAAAATGGCATTTTCACCTCTCCCCCTTGATTTTCTCAAAGATAATTTTCACTCTATCATTAATTTCTTCAAATGTTTTTTTATAGTATTCAAGATCCTTCTCGAAAGGATCCATTACGTCAAAGTTAAATCCCGTGAATTCTGAAATCGTATATACTTTAGAAGCTGAGGCAGGATATAACTGCAGAATTTTCTTCTTATGATCCTTTGTCATTGTTAGAATCAACCATGATCTCCTAATCATTTTATAATTCAATAATGCTGATAAATGTTCTGATGCATCAATTCCATTTAAAGTAAGAACACTTTTCGAATTTTCTGAAATTGGTATACCTTCTTCAATGAATCCAGCTGACATTACAGTATAATGAAGATTGTTCTTATCTATCATTTTTTTTGCCAAGAATTCTGCAATGGGGCTCCGACAGGTGTTACCAGTACATACAAATAATATTAGTTGTGATTTATAACTTAACTCAATTTCAGGAAATGGGATACTCCCTTCCCTAATTAACTTTATCTTCCCATCAGGAATTTCTATAATTGTTGATGGTATATTGTTAATAACTTCAATTTTCTCAGGTAAAACTGCAAAATCAAACCAATTTTGAAATCCTAA
>JAVCCD010000089.1 GCA_030765665.1 Candidatus Tenebribacter mawsonii
CCGGAATAAACGAGAACTGTGTCGGAATCAGCTGATGCATCAATGCCTTCCTGGATGGTGGTGAAGTTACCGGTACCATCTTGTTTGATGTGGTAGGTAGTGGAATATAACCACGAACAAACGCTAACAAAAACGAACAAAAGAGAGAGACTTTTTAGTTTCATAATTTCCTCGTACTCATAAATGATATTTTATTAATATTAACCTTGCGAAGGTCGAGTAAAGCAAGAAGCTCTAAAACCTTCGCAAGGTTTACTTGATGATGTACCGCAACGTTGCACGTTGCGTTTATCATCGACGTGCAACGTCGATGTACATCATTTCAACATTAACATTTTCTTCATTATTGTTTCATCTTTAGTTGATAATTTATAGAAGTATATCCCTGATGATACATTCTTTTTGTTATTGTCTTTGCCATTCCAGACTACTTCATAATATCCTTCCGATTGAGAACCATCAATAAGTTGTCTTACAAGCTGTCCTTTCACGTTGTAGATATTCAATGAGACCCTTCCTTCCAGAGGAAGGCTGTAGGAAATTGTTGTAGTTGGATTAAACGGATTGGGATAATTGGATGCGGAAAATTCTATAATTTCCGGTATTATATCAGAACCTTCTCGCAAATTAATAAACCAGGCATCATCTTTATCTTTTGTAGTAAGTTGTTTCATTACTAAACCCGGATTAGTAGAAGTTACACAATTATATGAAGAGATTATCTTGTTTTCGCTTCTATTATCATAATATAATTCAAGTTCAATATCACCAGGAGGAACCGATGTTGTATAAGCATTAATTTGCGTGAGAGTATCCTCCACAACTGTAGCACCGATACATTCTCCATTTACAAATGCACCAATCTCTTGGGGCATGTTGCTGCTATCCAGTTCGATATAGAGTGGTGTATAATCTGACTGCTCTTCATAGGTGAAATATTCCGGTTTAGCAAATACTGTCTTATCTACAGTTATACCACTTTCCCACTGGAAGTTATTGATCGTGGTATTACATTTCACAACTACCATATCACCATAAGAAAGTGTTGGTAATCTACCGGAATATAATTCAATTCGCCATCGACCCAGATAAAATGCTGTCCAATTTTGATGCTGTATAAAATGAATGTTTGAACCACTCCAATAATCACTAAAGGCATCACTGACAAGCTGTGTTTCTTCTAACCAATAACCGACCCAGTTCTCATCATTATTCCCAGCCAATACGATAGAAGTGTTATCCTGTTCCTTAAAGCCGGGTACTTCAAACGTAAAGTCATCGTTCATATGAAATTTGAATCCTTCAGTACGTAAGAATTGTTCAGATGAATTATTCCAGGTTTGAGTACCAATATTATAATCAATTGTATAATCTTGTGCTTCCACTTTATCAAGTATATTGGGATCTAGAATATCTGCCAGTATATTCTCTGCAATATCGGCATCATTTAAAACATTATCCAAAGCAGGAAAACTTAACCATTTCCAGCCGTTATGTGTTTCAGGTCCGGGTAATTCGATTGTATCAACTCGATATTTTCCTGTGATCTTACCCCAGATATGAATGAATGAAAATCCGAGACATAATTGTGCTAAAATCAGAATCAGTAGCAATATTATTATTCTTATTTTCATAACTTAGAGTCTTTGTATATTCTCCTTTTTTAAATTCTATTCTAAAACTACTAAGTCAATTTTTTCTGTAAAGAGTAATTTTATTATACAAACTATACTCAAGAAATTGACTCTACATTTTATTACGTCTATGGTTTCACAACACTCTGAGGAATCTACCTTCTGTTACTCTTAATGAAGAGTCTGGAAAATTTAGTATTAATTGTCTATCCTTCCTAAAAAGAACAGCGTGAAAGAATCGTCAGGATGACACAAAATTATATTACTCCTCTTGTTGATAAGTTAAACTTATCAACTTTGGTTGCTGTAGGGACGATTACCCATAATCGTTCGGAAGAAACCAATTGTCATCCTCACGAAAGTGGAGATCTTAGATTCCTGTTTTCACGGGAATGACAGTAAATAAATTTCTTGATAAATTCAAACCGGCAAACGAGTTATCGGTCAATTCGAGGAATTGACCCCATAAAAAAAGCCCTTCAGAAAAATCTGAAGGGCTTAGATTATTTTTAAACTCAATAAGAAGTTTACTTTTTTTTCTTAGTGCGAGATCCTAACTTCTTTTCTTTTTTGTTAAAGTGTTCAACCATTAACGGGCTTGCCACAAAGATAGATGAATATGTACCAACGACTACACCAACTAGTAATGCGAATGCAAAGTCGTGGATAACAGATCCGCCAAAAATATAAAGGCAGAGAACAACCACGAAGGTTGTGAGTGAAGTTATTATAGTTCTACTTAGAGTCTCATTAATACTATAGTTGATTACACTACCATAGGATTCTTTTCTGTATAGTTTAAGATCTTCACGAATTCTATCGAATACAACGATAGTATCGTTTAATGAATAACCCACGATAGTGAGAAGTGCTGCTACGATTGAAAGACTTATTTCTTTACCAAGAAGTGAGAATATTCCAACTGTAATAAGAACATCATGGAATAACGCTGCTACAGCAGCCAGACCGAAAGTAAGTTCAAATCTCCACCAGATGTAAAGAATAATACCAAGCAGTGCCCAGAAAATTGCCAGGATTGCTTTACCTTTTAGTTCCTCACCAATTTTTGGTCCTACCTCTTCCTGAAGACGGATCAAAGTTTCAGGGTCAACGTTATCTGGGAATTGCTGTTTGATAACATCAATTACTTTTGTACTTGTTTTATCTTTCATTTCACCAACAGCTTGTGTCTTAATAAGAACAAGTTGTTTCCCTTCTTTTCCCTTAATCTCCTGAATTTCAGCATCTTCTATACCAGCATTTGTAAGTGCATCACGAATTTCTTGAACTTTAATTATTTGTGCACCTTCTGCAACTGGTGTTAGTTCAAGTTCCATCGACACGCCACCGGTAAAATCAATACTGTATTTTGGACCTTGATTAATTACAAGCGAAACGATCCCTGCAAGAATGATAACTGAAGATATCGCAAAAGCAATTCTTCTTTTACCAATGAAGTCAATTTTAGTTTTTCCAAAGAATTTCATCGTTCCCCCTAGATACTCAATTTATCTTTAGCACTATTTGTTATTAAACCATCAAATATTGCTTTAACTAATACGATTGAAGCAAACATGGAACCTACAATACCGATAGAAAGTGTTACAGCAAAACCTTTGATCGGTCCTGTTCCAAACTGATACAGCACGAGTGCTGTGATTAGTGTTGTGATATTAGCATCCAGAATTGTTACCAGAGCTCGATTGAATCCGCTGTCAACAGCAGAACGGATTGTCTTCCCAGCTGCGAGGTATTCTCTGATCCTTTCAAATATGATAACATTAGCATCAACTGCCATACCTATAGTTAAGATCATACCGGCAATACCAGGCATTGTAAGCGTTCCTTCCAACATTGTCATTACAGCAACGATAAATGCTACGTTAACCGTAACTGCTATGTCAGCAAATAAACCTGATAGCTTGTAATAGACCATCATGAATAAGATTACGGCAATCATTCCAATGAGAGCTGCCATGATACCTGCTTTGATACTATCAGAACCAAGTGTTGGACCTACAGTTCTTTCTTCGATTATATTTACAGGAGCCGGAAGACTACCAGCATTAAGCACAATAACCAGATCATGACATTCTTCAATTGTGAAGTTACCGGTAATTCGTGCTTGACCATCAGGAATCCGACTTTCGATAGTTGGTGCCATAAAAACAATATCATCAAGTATAATGGCTAATCTTTCACCTATATTTTGCCCAGTTATATTTTTAAATTTCTTAGCACCACTTTTCTTGAATTCAAGCATGATGTAAGGACCTTTATCTTTAGCAGTATAGCCTTGACCAATTTTTGTGATTGCATTTTCAAGTGATGTTCCTGTGATCTCAGCATTTTTATGTAAGATATAAATATTTCTAGCTGAATATGGATCATCTTTGTTTTCTTTACCTAATGAGATTTGAAGACCTGTAGGGACATTTTTTACAAACTCAGGATCCATAAGTAAGCTTTTTAGTTTTGCAATATGCTTATAATCAATTTGTAATGGCATTCCTTCTTCGGATGTTGTAAGATCTGTGAAGATCATTGCATTCTCATAAGATTCATCATCGGTCTCTTCATCAGAACCTAAAACATCAACAACTTCTTCAGTTTCGTCAGCATCTACAAATTCTGACATGAATTCATATTTCTCAATATTTTCCTGAAGGAATTTATCCATAGCCTCATATGTTTCCTGCATCTGCTCAGAAGAAGCTACAAATTTGAATTCAAGCATAGCAGTTTTACCAATAAGGTTTTTAGCTCTACTAGGATCTTTCAATCCAGGTAATTGAATAATAATTCTGTTTGTATTAGCAACTCTTTGAATTAATGGTTCAGCTACACCAAACTGGTCAATTCTATTACGAATGATCTCGTAAGCAGTTTTAATTGCATCTTCTCTTTCTTTATCAGAAAGTTCAGAATTGGTAAAATCAACTTCTAATTGGATTTGAGATCCACCCTGAAGGTCTAAACCAAGTTTTAGCCGTTTAGTAGTCCAGAATGAAGGTAGGTTTGGAACGACCATCGGCAAGAAATAGTAAGCTGTAACCAGCAGAACTACAAGGATAATCAGACCACGAATTTTTCTGTTCCTCATTATTATGTCTCCTTAATTAATCTATTATCTATCAAATAATTTCAGACGAATCAAAAACTTATTTTGTAGAACATCCGTCAAGAGTTTTGTGGTTGGTTCTTAAAACCAATATCTTTCTCTTCATGTTGTCCCGGTAGGTTAATCTCACCGTGTTTTTCTTCAAAGTTCTCGATGTTCTGTTGCAGGGTTTTTAGGAATTGTTTCGCATGTTGAGGTGTTGTCATAATTCTACTGTATATCTTTGCACTTGGTAATCCCGGAACAATTCTTCCAAAATCCAGAATGAATTCGGAAGGTGAATTTGTGATCATGCAAAAATTTGAATATATTCCTTCTCCTACTTGCTCATCAAGCTTGATATTAAGTTTTTGTTTTTTGGGCTGATTCATTACATTATCTCCTAAATTTTATTTTCACTATTTTAATTTTTCTTTTAAGGCTTTCTCAACACATTCAGAAATGAAATCACTGGCATCTCCACCTAGTGCAACTACTTCCCGTATCATGGTTGAGCTTAAATACAAATATTTATTTTGAGGAACAAAAAAAACTGTTTCTAATTCTTTGCTCAGATTTTTATTCATAAGCGCTAATGAAAGTTCGTATTCAAAATCGGATACGGCACGTAACCCACGGATCATAATAGTTGCATTAACCTCTTTTGCAAAATCTACTACTAATCCAGAGAATTTCATAACCTCAATTTTTTTGTTCCATGAGACTGATCGCTCACAAAGGTCACAACGTTCTTCCCATGAAAATATTGTGCTCTTACCTGTATGCTCAGCAACAGCCAGAATAACTTTGTCGAAAACTTTTGAGGCTTTAGTTAAAACATCGATATGCCCATTTGTAATAGGATCGAATGTTCCTGCATATATAGCAACTTTCATTTTACCCTCTCATTTACTTTGAAAATGTTTCTTTCAATTTTACACCTTGTTTAACACTTTCAAAGTTTCTTTCAATTCTTCTTTAGTTGCAACCCTAAAAGAGTCAAGTGCGAGAATATGTGAAAGAGACTTTTTCAGGGTCCTCTTTCCAAATCTTTTATCTCTTTTGGAATATTTACGGATAAATTCTTGTATCCTGTTTTTGTAACCAGAATATCATCTTCAATTCGCACGCCTATTTTTTCTTCAGGGATATAAATACCCGGCTCTATCGTAATTACATTTCCAACCTTAAGAACTGAGTTACGAGAGCCAAGATCGTGAGTATCCATCCCTAAATGGTGACCCACACTGTGCATGTAATATTTGCGATAATCTTTTTTATCTTTTATCAGTTTTAATTTTATCAAAGATTTCTGGATCAATTCAACTGTTTTTTCGTTTAATTCTGTCATACTAATTCCTGGTTTAACCATTTTTATAATTTTCTTGTTAATTGCTAAAACTTCGGAATATACTTCTTTTTGACGCTGTGTAAATTTCCCTGAAACTGGAAAAGTCCTTGAGATATCAGCGCTATAGCCATTACAAGCTGCACCAACATCCAAAAGTACCATTTCATCTTTTTTAATCTTCGAATTATTCTGTTCATAATGCAAGGTAGCTGCATTTTCACCAGCTGCGACAATAGATTTGAATCCAATGTGCTTTAAGCCATTTCGGTTTATCTCGTATTTCAAGATAGCATCCAGCTCATATTCCATCATTCCAATCTTAGATTTTTTTATGATATTTTTTATACCTTCACCTGTAATATCAATCGCTTTTTGCATCTGCTCAATTTCCCATTTTGTTTTCACACTTCTAAGAG
>JAVCCD010000052.1 GCA_030765665.1 Candidatus Tenebribacter mawsonii
CCATATTTGTAACCATTTTAATAATTACATTTTCATTTGCTACTAAATTACTCATTGTACACACTCCCATTAGTATTATTGCAATTACCACATACAATTTTTTTCTCATTTTTTTCTCCCCTTATTTATTGTTCATTTGTTGCTTAGTTTAATTATTTTTTAAACTTATGTAATTCAATCTTTCCATCTATCATTTTTAAAAAAGAATAATTCTTGATCCAGTCACCTGCGTTTGCATAGATTCCATTTTTGTACTTCTCAATTTTTGGAAGGTGCGAATGTCCTAAAATAACAAGATCAACATCATTCAATTTTTTCTTAGCAAACTCTATTAATCCTTGTTCCCGTCTGTTTAAGGTATTATCAGTTCTCTTCTGTTTCCGGCTTGATCTGCTCATATTCTTACCAATTCCTAAGGCAAAGTCAGGATGCAAATTACTGAAGATCCACATGACGATTTTATTGCGGATCAATCTACGGAATATTTGATAACGTAAATCGTTAGAAGTATACCTGTCACCATGAGAAACAAATGTTTTTACACTATCAATAGTTTCAAAAAAACTATCTTTATAAACTTCAATGCCAAGTGTTCCTGTAAGAAAATCCTTAAACCAAAAATCATGATTTCCAGCAATAAATACAATTCTTACACCGTTTTCTTTTAACTCATGAAGTTTAACCAATAACGGAAAATATCCTTTAATAATAAATTTTTTCCAAACGAACCAAAGGTCAAAAATATCACCATTTAAAATCAATAAGTCGGCATCATTTTTAATACTTTCCAGAAATGAGATTACTTTATTTCTGCGCTCAATATCATCACTATTCTCTACAAATTTTAAATGAAAATCAGAAGCAATATAAACGTTCATATATTTTTCCTTTTATTAATTTGTCATAATATAGTAAAACAAATTTGCTCCAAATTGGAAAGCCAATTCTCTTAGATTATCAGGGTCATTATGCACATTGCTCCAACCATCAGTGATGTTAGATTCATAAGTATAAAGCATCATCAGTCTTCCATTATCATCAAAAATACCAAATGCCTGTGGTCTTTTATTGTCATGCTTATGAATCTTGGGAAGTCCATTAGGAAAATTAAAATAACAGTGAAATATCTCATGATTGTTAGGTAACTCAACAAAATCTTTTTCGGGGAATATCTTCTTGAATTGAGATTGAAACGATTTATTTAAACCATAATCGTCATCAACATAAAGAAAACCACCTCGCTCTAAATATGTTCTTAAGCTCTCAGCATCTTTTTCGCTGAAATTTATTGTTCCGTGCCCTGTCATGAAAATAAATGGAAAATCAAAAAGTTTAGGATCATCCGCAGTTACAATGGCTTGTATTTCAGAAAAATTTGTATTTATTGTTTTATTTAGAAATTTAGAAATGTTTGGAATTATATCCTGATCGTTATACCAGTCACCACCACCTTTGTAGTGTAATCTTGCAATTTGATGTTCACCCTCAATAGCATTAAGAATGCCAAAAGAAAAAATAATCAACAATATTAATTTATTCATAATTTATATATAAAAGTGATAAATTTTACGAAGTGATTTCGTGCAAGCAAAAAAAATCTGGACATAGTAATTTATCCCTTTTAGTTGTCATTATCGTTAAATTTAAATTAATTGATACATGCAGATAATTAATAATTTAAATATCTGCAACGGAGTGAATATGGAGCTTTATAAGGAACTTAAAAATTGCAATGATTTTTTCCTCATTGCTGGTCCGTGCGTAATAGAAGATGAGAAAATGATGATGTCAGTTACAGCAAAACTAGTTGAAATGACAGAGAAGCGTGGAATCAAGTTCATATTTAAATCTTCATTTAGAAAGGCAAATAGAACATCAGTCGGCTCTCCAACTGGACCAGGATTAATTGAAGGTCTTAAAATTCTTTCGAAGATTAAGAAAGAATTTAATATTCCAATATTAACAGATATTCATGATGTTAGTGAAGTAAAAAAAGTAGCTGTGGTTGCA
The DNA here is from genome assembly GCA_030765665.1 of Candidatus Tenebribacter mawsonii. Lineage (GTDB taxonomy): Bacteria > Cloacimonadota > Cloacimonadia > Cloacimonadales > TCS61 > Tenebribacter > Tenebribacter mawsonii. Next base: position 2,011 of record JAVCCD010000052.1, read on the forward strand.
GATATATTACAGATACCGGCATTCCTATCAAGACAATCTGATTTGATTTCGGAGGCAGCAAAAACTGGTAAAATTGTTAATATAAAAAAAGGACAGTTCATGGCTCCTGAAGATATGGAAAGTGCAGCTGAAAAAGTTCAAGTTGAAAAAAATAATAAAATTCTTCTCACAGAACGTGGAACAAGTTTTGGTTATCATAACTTGATTGTTGATTTCCGCAGTTTTGCGATCATGAGTCAGTTTGGATATCCAGTTATATACGATGTGACACACAGTCTGCAAAAGCCTTCCCAAAATAAGACATCTGGTGGTACACCCCAATATGCATTAAAGATGGCTAAAGCTGCTTTAGCTACTGGGGATGTAAAAGGACTTTTTATAGAAACGCATCCCAATCCAGCACTTGCTCTTAGTGATGCGAATTCTATGTTGCCAATTGATGAACTTCCTCAATTGCTGGATGCATGTTTAAAAATTGAAAGGTAATGAGGTATAAATGAATTTCAGTAAGATAAAGCTAATAATTTTAGATAACGATGGTGTGTTAACGGATGGAAAAATAATTTATGACAACAATGAGCTGGAATCTAAAAATTATAATGCTAAAGATGGACTGGGAATTAAGCTACTTCAATTTAGTGGTATTGAGCTTGCGATCATAACAGGTAGAAGTTCAAGAATTCTAGAGAAAAGATGTAAAGATCTTCAAATTAAACTACTTTTTCAAGGTGTGAGAAATAAACTAAGAAAAACATCAGAACTTCTAGAAGAATTGAACCTAAAATGGGAAAATGTTGCATATATGGGGGATGATTGGAATGATATGCCCGTAATGGAAAAGTGCAACATCTCAGCAACTCCCTCTGATGCATTTGATGATATACAAAATAAAGTTGATCTGGTAATGAAGCGTAAAGGTGGAGAAGGTGCGGTAAGAGAATTTATTGAATTGATTTTAAAAAAACAAGGGAAATATGAAGAAAGTTTACAAAAGCTTCTTAATCATCTTAGGTCTTAGTAGCATACTGTTCATATTTTCTTGTGCTAAGCAAGACGAAGTAACTGAGATGCCCATAAGTGGGAAAATACCAGATGAGCAAGCTGACTCAATCAAAGTATTATCAACTTCCAATAATGTAATTGACTATGAATTAACTGCCGTTCATTATTATAAATATTATAGTACAAAACAAACCTTTGCAGATACTGTTTATGTTACATTTTTTAATACTGATGGATCAGTAAAATCAACTTTGAAATGTAACAAAGCAGAAGTAAATGATGCAAACAATTCGCTAACAGGAATTGGTGATGTAGTTGTTGTAAGTGATAATGGAATAATGAAAGCACCCTTAATGGTTTTAGATAGAAACTCTAATACCTTATATGCAAAACAGGGTGTGTCTCTACAGCGAGAAAATAACTTGCTGATAGGTGAAGAAATGGAATCAAATTTAGATCTCGATAGAGTGGAAATTACTAAAGTATCAGCACAGGGGAAATTGGAAGATGAAAAAATTAATTGGTAGATTAATTTTATTATTAATCACCCTAATCTCATTTACAATTTATCTCCAAGCTGAGGAAACCGAATTACGTCCATACAAATTGATTAATGCTGATAAGCTGATCATAAATAAAATTCAAGGAGAATACATAACAAATTTGTTTGGGAACGTCCACTTCTTCTATGGTGATACTGAATTTTTTAGTGATAAAGCAGATATTTTTGAACTACAGAAGATAGTACGAATGCATGGTAATGTAAAAGTATATGAAGATACATTGAGTTTGAAAGCAGAGAATGTAGATTATTTTCGTGAAAAGGAGCGTCTGTTCTTGCGTGGGAATGTACTGGCTATTGAAACTCATAAAGATTCAACCTTTAGAACATTTGAAGCTGAAGAAGTAGAATATTTTAGAAATTCAAGAGAATTTTTTGCAAAAGACAGTGTGAAGACATTTGATGAGCGAGAAAAGATTCACGGAACTTGTGGAGAATTAAAATATTTTCTAAATGATGGTTATGGATATCTAATCAAGGAACCAATCTTATCTATTGCAGATAAAGATACATTTTCTATCTCGGCTGAGAAAATTGAATATTTTGAAAATTACAAGAAAGTCGCGGCAACGTTCAATGTGAAAACTTTTTCAAAAGATTTTGTTATGACTAGTGATTTCCTACTATATTTTGCTGATGAAGAAAAAGCGATTTACATAGGTGAACCAAATTTCACATCAGATCTCGCTGATGCTACGGCAATAGAGTTCCGAATCTTTTTTGAAGATCAAAAAATAAAAAAGGCCGTTCTGCAGGATTCATGTTTTGTTAAGTTTTCTGATAAAGAAAAAGAACCAAAAGCAAGTTGGGCAATTGGTGATATGATGGAATTTACTTTTGATAAAGGAAATATCTCTTACTGCAAAGCCGTAGGGAATGTGAAGTCGTATTTTCAGCAGGAAGCTTCAACTAATAGAGATTTTTCAGCAAATGAAGCTGAAGGCGAACATCTGATCATTGAGATGGATGAAGACAATAAAATAAAGATGATTTCAATGAAAGAGAAGGTTCACGGAATATATAGATTTCAACATAATAATTGGTAACGCATCTCTTAACTAAATATAAAAAAACATTTTAGATTCACAATTTATGCATGATTTATTCCAATATGATTTTTAATTGTAACATTCACTTGACAAATAAAATGATATTAATTTAATCCATTTATTATGAAGAGTATAAAGACAGATAATTTAGTTAAAATTTATGGGAAAAGAAAAGTTGTAAACAATGTCTGTATAGACTTACAGCAAGGTGAAATTGTTGGAATATTAGGACCCAACGGAGCTGGTAAATCTACAACATTTTATATGATACTTGGATTGATAAAAGCCAATAGCGGAGATGTTTTTTTTAATGAAAAGCAAATAACAAATCTTCCAATGTATAAGCGCGCACAATTAGGTATTGGGTATCTAGCACAGGAGCCATCAATATTTCATAAACTTACTGTTGAACAGAATATAATGGCAATTTTAGAGACCCTCAAGATTTCAAAAAAAGAACGTAAAATAAGATTAGAAGAGCACCTTAATGACCTGGGACTTACTAAATTAGCGAAACAGAAGGCATATACTTTGTCTGGAGGTGAACGCAGGAAACTTGAGATTACACGATCACTTGTTACATCACCTTCGTTCTTACTCATGGACGAACCCTTTGCTGGAGTAGACCCTCTTGCGGTAGCTGACATACAGGATATTGTAAGAAAGTTAAAAGATAAAAACATAGGAATCTTAATTACTGATCATAATGTTTTAGAAACTTTGAAAATTACAGAAAGAGCGTATATTATTTTTAATGGTGAAATTTTATTTAGTGGAACATCCAGAGAACTCGTCAAGGATGACAAAGCACGTGAAGTTTATCTCGGTGATAGATTCACCAATCCTTTTGTGAACGAGTAAAAGAAGAATAGGATTATGGTTAAATTTAGACAGACCTTAGTTCAAAAGCAAACTCAAAACCTGCTATTGAAGCCAAAAATGCTTCAATCTCTAGAAATGTTGGCTATGCCAATGATGCAGCTTGAAACACATTTAAAACAAGAAATGATCAGTAATCCACTTCTAGAAATTCAAGAATTAAACGATGAAGATGAGACAACAATTAAAAATGAAAAAATTCAAGAGCAGTTAGATGAAAACATCAAAAATGAGACTGAAGACGAAGAATTGAAGAAAACTTTGGAAGAAACTAAAGAATTAAGTGAAATCCTGGATTCATATTCCGAATACTTTCAAGGAAGTTCTGGTAGCAATCCTGCTACGGAAGGTATAAACTTTGATCAAATGACCAAACAGCAAGAAAATAAAAGGGATAAATTTACGTATCAGATTGAAAAATTACGACTTTGTGAAATTGAATTTGAATTTGCATATGAACTGTTTGATAGCATAGATGATCATGGTTTTTTGCCTACTGACTTTGTATTTGAAGCTGCTGCTCTAGAATTTGGTATTGAACTTGATAGAGCAGAAGAAATACAATCTATGTTGCTTCATCTAGAACCTTGTGGTATCACAGCTCGGAATATACAAGAGTGTTTAATAGCTCAACTTGATCCTGAATTGCATAATGAGAATATTTTTAAGCTAGTATCTGAGCATTTCACAGATCTCATTCATAAAAGATATAAAATTATTGCATCAAGTTTTGGAACTTCTATTAATACTATTTTAAATTGGAAAAAGCAAATTGCAAAATTGGATCCAAAACCAGGATTGCGCCTTCTTACAAATCATACAAATTATATTGTTCCTGATGTAATAATAAAAAGGATAGGTAGTGAATATGAGGTTATTGTAAATGACTATTCATTTCCTAAGATACGCTTGAGCAGAAGATATAATAAAATCTTACAACAAGTAAAAAAAGATAAAGAAGCACTAGATTATGTACGCAGCAAGATAAATTCAGCCAAATTCCTGATAAAATCTGTTTATCTGAGAGGTAGAACCTTAGAAAGAGTTACAAAATCAATTTTGTATCATCAACCAGATTTCTTTTATGGAGAAAACAGAGTTCTCAAACCACTCACATATTCAGAAATCGCACAAGAATTACATGTAAATGAATCCACAATTTCAAGAGTAGTTCGAATAAAATATGCAGATACTCCTTTTGGTGTGATGTGCTTAAAGGACTTCTTTACAAGCAAGGCCGGTAAAGATGATAATTATAACTCAATCTCAAGGCACAATGTTGAACAGAAGATCACGCGAATGATTGATGTTGAAGATGAAAAAAATCCTTTAAGTGATCAGGATATTGCCGGAAAACTTGGAGAGATCAACATTCATGTGTCTCGTCGTGTTATTGCAAAATACAGAAAAGCAAAAGGAATACTTAATAGTAGATTGAGGAGAAAAGAGTGAATAAATTCAAAGTTGCAATTATCGGTGGAGGACCGGGAGGATATGTAACAGCAATCAGACTTCAACAGTATGGAATTGACACTGTTGTTTTTGAAAAGGAAAGATTGGGTGGAGTTTGTCTTAATCATGGCTGCATTCCTACTAAATCATTAGTAAAAGTTGCCGATTTATACTCAGAGATTAAAGAATCTGAAGATTATGGAATTTCGATTGAAAAATCTGATATAGATTACTTAAAGGTTTGGCAAAGGAAAAATGATATTGTAGAAAAACTGGTCTCCGGAATTGAATTTATGTTCAAAAAACGAAAAATACAGATTATTAATAATGCAGTTATTAAAATATTACAAGTTAATTCTGAGTATCGCATAAATACTGATGAAGAGGAATATTTTGCAGATTATGTAATTGTTGCTACTGGATCTAAACCAAAAGAGTTACCTTTCTTAAAATGTAATGGAAAGAATATTCTAAATTCTAAAGATATCCTTAAAATGGAAGAACTTCCTCAAAAGCTTGTTATTGTAGGTGGTGGAGTTATCGGATGTGAGTTTGCTTCAATTTATAATCAACTAGGAGTTGAAGTAGAGATTGTAGAATTTCTTCCGAATCTTATTGCCTTAGAGGATATCGAAATTTCAAAAAGACTAGCAATGTCGCTAAAAAGAAGTGGAATAAAAGTGCATCTTAAAACTGCTGTTGAAAGTTTTGAAGAAATAGCAAGTAACATTGTTCTTAAATTATCAAATGGAAAAGAAATTGTAACTGATAAGGTCTTGCTAAGTGTTGGAAGAGAACCTGTTATGGGAATTGACTTTGAAGATAAATTATTTTGTACTAATGACGTACTTATAGAAATAGACAGTATGATGAGAACGAATTTGAAGAATGTATTTGCTATTGGTGACGTAACAGGGAAATTGATGTTAGCTCATACTGCCAGTAAGCAGGGATTGATCGTGGCTGATATTATTCAAAATGAAGTAAATAACACAGATATTGAGATAATTGATCTTGATTATAAAAAAATTCCAGCTTGCACATTTACAAATCCTGAAATTGCTTCTGTAGGCTATACTCAAAAGGAAGCTGAAGAATTATTTGGAGAGATACTAATTGGGAAATTTCCATTTTCTGCCAATGGTAAAGCACTTGGATTGGGAGCAACTTTTGGGTTTGTAAAAGTTATTGCTCAAATCGATTCTAAAAGACTTTTAGGAGTTCACATTATTGGTCCACATGCTACAGAATTGATTTCTCAAGCTGGGGTTTTGGTAGGGTTAAATGCAACTGTAGATGACGTTAAAAAAGTTGTTTTCGCTCATCCAACTCTATCTGAAGCTGTAATGGAAGCTGTTGAAGATCTGGAAAAACTTGCTATACATAAAATGTAGGTTATCTTAGGAAGATATGGAAGTATTGAGAAAGCCAAAATGGCTAAAATCAGAAAAACTCGGTGCAAAAAAAGCACAGGAAATATTAAAAAGTTTAAGAAAATATAATCTTCATACTGTATGTGAAAGTGCTAAATGTCCAAATCAGGGTGAATGCTTTGAAAATGGAACTGCAACCTTCATGATATTAGGGGAAACCTGTACCCGTAACTGCACTTTTTGTGCTGTAGATAAAACCAAAAAAAATCTTTATCCTGCGGATATTAATGAACCAAAAGCAATTGCTGAATTTACCAAAGAATTAAAATTAAAATATGTTGTTGTAACTACTGTAACACGTGATGATCTCCCTGATGGAGGTGCTTCTCAGTTTGTAGAAGTAATTAAGCAGATTCGTAAAATCTGTGATACCGATGTTGCAATTGAGTTATTAATATCAGATCTAAAGGGTGATATGAAGCTAGTAAAGAAAATTGTGAAAGCTTCTCCTGAAGTTTTGAATCATAATGTAGAGACTATCCCACGTCTTTATAGTACAGTTCGTCCAATGGCGAATTTTAACAGATCACTTGAAGTTCTTAAAACTGCTAAGAATTCTAACAATACTATTCTTACTAAGAGTGGTTTCATGGTGGGTCTCGGTGAAACAAGAATTGAAGTACTTGAGCTTATGAAAAGTTTACGTGAGGTAGAAGTTGATATTGTAACAATTGGGCAATATTTGGCTCCCAGCAAGAATCATTATCCTGTTGCTGAGTATGTTCATCCAGACACATTTTCTTTTTATAAACGGGAAGGAATGAAAATGGGATTCAAATTGGTTGAATCTGCTCCTCTTGTACGTAGCTCATATCATGCTGAAAAAGCAATAAATTTCTTAAGAAAATAGCTGCCGGAGTTTTCATTCCTGCAGTATTAATAAAGGAGGCAATAATGCAAATTACAATTACTGCACGTCATTTCGACCTTACAAATGCTATCAGAGACCATGTTAATGGTTCCTGTTCGAAACTGGAAAGGTATTTTGATCACATTATTACAGCTAATTTTATCCTTTCGTTAGAGAAGAATGGAAACAAAGTTGAATTGATCGTTCATGCACCTAAGCATAATCTGAAATGTGAAGCTGTAGAAAAAAACATGTATCTGGCAATTGACAATGCTGTTGATAAAATGGAACAGCAAATTAAGAAAATGAAGGATAAATGGGCTGATCATAATAAGAAAAGCCTGAAAAAAAATCTTCATTTTGTTTATGCTGATCTTATTGAAAGAAATGAAGGCAAGAAAAGAGTAAAAATAAAGCGAATTTTAGCTGAAGAATTAACAGTTGAAGACGCTCTTGAAAAATTTGATAATATAGATGCTATGTATTTAGTATTTAAGAATATAGAAACAGATAGAGTTAACGTTTTGGTTAAGAAGGATGAGCAACATTATAAGTTGATTGAAGCACAATAATTTTAGTTAGAACCCGTTCCACTTGACGTGGACGGGTTCACTATTAAAAGTAGGGAATATGAAAAAACTAAGTGTAAAAGAATTATATGAGTTAAAGAAAAAAGATCTCTCACTCTCTTTAATAACACATCCCAATACAATGCAGGGAGATATTACCACTTCATTCTTGAATAGACCTGGTTTAGCATTAACAGGTTATTTTGAGCGATTTGATTATAATCGTATACAAATCTTAGGAGAAACTGAAATTAGCTTTTTACAGTCATTAGATGAAGAGACTCTTTACAACAACATAAAAGAAACACTTGTTTATGATATACCTGCAATTATTATTACCAAAGGACTTTCAGTTCCAAAGCAAATTGAATTTCTGGCAAATGAAATGAAAATCCCGATTTTCACATCCAGATTATCTACAGATAAACTCTTTAATTCTTTGCGAATATTTTTGCAGACAGTTTTTGCGGAAACCAAAACTATCCATGGTACACTCATTGATGTCTTTGGAGTTGGAATATTATTAACCGGAAAAAGTGGGATCGGTAAAAGTGAATGTGCTTTGGAACTGGTTGAGCGTGGTCAACGTTTAATAACTGATGATGTTGTGAAGATAACATCCAAAGATGACATCCTAGTAGGTTCTTCAACAAATAATTATGGGCACTTCATGGAAGTTAGAGGAATTGGACTTATTGATGTAGCTAAAATGTTTGGAATTCAAGCTGTTAGAATTAAGAAAAGAATTGATGTGCAAATTGAATTAATGCCTTGGAAAGACAATATGGATTATGAAAGAATTGGATTAAGTAATAATTTTGTGGATGTTCTTGGTAACAAAATTCCAATTATTTACCTTCCAATATCTCCTGGCAAAAATATTGCTGTGATAATTGAAGTAGTTGCTATGAATCACATCTCTAAGTTATTTGGCTATGATGCAGCAAGAGAGTATACAACTAAACTGCAAGAAGAATTAAAAAGAAAAGCAATGATTAGAGAAAAGAAAAACAAGGAAAAAAAACAGTAAACAGGATTTCAATAATATGATTAGAAAAACAATAAAGATTGTAAATAAACTTGGAATGCATGCGCGACCTGCAACAATGATTGTAAAAGCTGCCACCAAATATAGATCAGATTTTAAAATTGTGAAATCTGATATGGAAATTAACGGAAGAAGTATAATGGGTGTAATGACATTAGCAGCAGAATTTGGGTCTGAATTAGAACTTGTTGCTGACGGAGTTGATGAAGAATTCTTAATTAAAGAAATTACAAAAATGTTCGAAGATAAATTTGGAGAAGATTAGAAAAGTGAAGAAGATAAAAGGAAATTCAGTTTCCGCTGGTGTGGCAATTGGTAGAGTTAAGATAATTCAAAAACACGAGTTGCACATAGAGCATAAAAAAATCTACAGAAGAGAAGTAGAATCTGAAATTTCACGTTTTAAAAAGAATGTAGATTATGTTATTAATGAATTAAGTAAGTTAATTCAGGATTATACTTATTCACAGGAAAACAGAGATATATTAGAATCACATAAATTAATCTTGCAAGACCCTGACTTCATAGACAAAATTTCCAAACTAATTTCTGAGGATCTAAATAGCTTGGAAATGGCTATTAATAAATATTTTAATGATGCTATAGATATCTTCAGCGGTATGAGTAATAAATACTTAGCTCATAAAATTAATGATTTTGAAGATGTAGCTTACAGGCTTTTAAGCCATATCATGGATGAGAGAAAAGATATTTTAGAAGACGTTGATGAAAATTCAATTTTGATTATGGAAAATATTTCACCTTCTTTTGTAACAAAGGTTTTTGAGAAACAAATTCAGGGTTTGTGTACAGAACGAGGTAGTAGAAATTCACATAGTAGCATTATTGCACGTTCCATGAACCTTCCAATGCTTGTAAATACTCTGGGTTTATTGAATAATGTTAAGGATGGTGATATCGTTATTATTGATGGAAATGAAGGATTGGCGATAATATCTCCAACTAAATCGACTTTAGGAAAATATAACGCAATATCAAAAAAAGAGCACAATATTCAAAAAAATTTACTTAAGTTAATTGATGTAGAACCCATAACAAAAGATGGGAAAAAAATTAAATTGATGAGCAATATTGAAATCCCTCAAGAAATTGAACAAGTATTAAAATTCAATAGTGCTGGAATAGGACTCTTTCGAACTGAATTTCTATTTATAGATCGCGAAGATCTTCCTACAGAAGATGAGCAATATGAGATTTATAAAGATATTGCTGAACAATGTTTACCAAATGCTTTGGTCATTCGCACGATTGACGTTGGCGGTGATAAACTATCAAATATTTTGAACATAACACATGAAGAAAATCCTAATTTGGGTTGCCGGGGCATTCGGATATCTCTACAGAATATCCCAGTTTTTAAGCAGCAAATAAAAGCTATTTTAAGAGCAAACACTTGTGGGAATATTAAAATCATGTTCCCTATGATATCGAGTGTGGAAGAACTATCAAAAGTAAAAAAAATAATTAAGGATTGCAGCAATGAACTCATAAATGCTGGAATCGCTTTTAATGCAGATATGGAACTTGGTGCAATGATTGAGATTCCTTCCGCAGTTATCACTTCAGATTCAATAGCTGAAGAATGTGACTTTTTAAGTATTGGAACAAACGATTTGATACAGTATACATTGGCTGTTGATAGAGATAATCAATCTATTTCAGATTATTATAAGCCAACTCATCCATCGGTGATCAGATCAATAAAAATTACAGTTGATAATGCTCATAAAATAGGAAAGAAAGTTGCCGTTTGTGGAGAGATGGCTTCCGAAAAAAAATATGTCAAACTACTCCTAGCACTTGGAGTTGATGAGCTTAGTGTTAGTCCTGGAAGATTATTACTCATTAAGAAAGAAATTTTAGAGTGTAACATTGAAGAAATGAAAGCAAAATTAGATGAACTATTATCATGCAAAACATCAAAAGAGATTATGAAATTAATTTAGGAAATTAAATAGGATATAATATGAAGAACGAGAAACATTTATTCACTTCTGAATCTGTTACAGAAGGTCATCCAGATAAAATGGCAGATCAAATATCAGATGCAATTTTAGATGCGATATTGAGATGTGACCCCGAAGCACGAGTTGCCTGCGAAACCTTTCTCACAACAGGTATGGCACTTGTAGGTGGTGAAATCACAACATCTTGCTATGTTGATATCCCCAAGATAATACGTGATACTATTAAAGAAATTGGTTACACAGATGCAGATTATGGGATGGATTATCAAACTTGTGCAGTGCTAACTACAATTGATAAACAATCTTCGGATATCGCTCTTGGAGTTGATGAGTATGGAGAGCATGAACAAGGTGCCGGAGATCAAGGAATGATGTTCGGATATGCCTGTAATGAAACAGATGAATTAATGCCAATGACAACTGCTTTTGCACATAAACTTGCTCAAAGATTAGCAAAAGTTAGAAAGGATAAAACTCTTTCATATCTTAGACCCGATGGTAAGACTCAAGTGACAATTGAATATCTTGATAATAAACCATCAAGAGTGGATGCTGTTGTAGTTTCAACTCAACATGCTCCAGGCATAGAACATGATCAAATAAAAAATGACATAATTGAAAATGTAATTAAACCGATTATCCCAAAAAAGTTGATTGATGAAAATACAAAATTCTATGTAAACCCAACCGGAAGATTTATTCTCGGAGGACCACATGCAGATACCGGTCTTACAGGTAGGAAGATTATCGTAGATACATATGGTGGAAAGGGAAGTCATGGTGGTGGTGCCTTCAGCGGAAAAGATCCATCCAAAGTTGATAGAAGTGCATCATATATGGCAAGATACATAGCGAAGAATATTGTAGCTGCTAAGCTTGCTGATGAATGTGAGGTACAATTAGCTTACGCCATTGGTGTAGCAGATCCGGTTTCTGTAATGGTTGATACATTCAATACAGGAAAAATATCTGATATTGAATTGAATAAAATCGTGAGAGAGGTTTTTCCTCTTAAACCACATCAAATAATTGATCATCTTCAACTAAAAAGACCAATTTATAAAAAAACTGCAGCTTATGGTCATTTTGGCAGGGAACTTCCGGAGTTTACTTGGGAAAAGACAGATATGGTTGAAAAGTTAATGGAAATGTCAAAAAAATCTAAATAAATAAAAGAATTTAAAATTAGTAAATATCAATAAACCGCTGATAATGGCGGTTTATTTTTTTTATGGAAATACATGACCATTTTCGCCGATAAAGTAATTGACCAAAAATGCCAATAATATTTTTTAGTAAAGCAAGTATGAAGTAATAATTTCACGAAAATAGAAAACATGAGTGTCTCAAACAAAAATATCTAAACCAGGAATGGGAAATGCAAAAAAGTTTGAAAACTGAGTTTCTAGGTATAACCATAACTTCACCGCTTGTATTACCAGCAGGTGTGATGGGTATGGCATTTTCTGGTTTTAATATTTCAGTTGAAAATGGCGCAGGAATTGTAACAAGTAAATCATTAACTTTAAAATCAAGAACAGGTCATAAAGGACCGGTGGTAGCAGAATTTGAGGGTGGTTTCTTAAACTGTATGGGATTGTGCAATCCCGGCATTGTGGACGGCATTGCTGAGATCGACCAATTTAAGAAACGCTCCAATATCCCTGTTATTGCGAGCGTTTTTGCTACCAATACAAAAGACTTTTTAGAACTAACCAAACATGTGAATAAATCTCAAACTGACTTTCTAGAACTTAATCTGTCTTGTCCAAATGTATTCGATGAATTTGGAATTCCCTTAGCAGCTTCTACTGAAGAAGTTCATAATATTATAATGGCAGTAAAACAGATTTCAAAACTTCCTGTTATTGCAAAACTTTCACCAAACGTTTATGATATTGTATCCATTGCGAAAGCTGCAGAATCTGCAGGAGCTGATGCTTTGTGTATGATAAACACTGTTGGTCCTGGGATGCTGATAGATACAAAAATGATTAAACCTGTTCTCTTTAATAAATTTGGTGGTCTCTCCGGACCTTGTATAAAACCAATTGCACTTAAACTAATTTATCAAACATATTCCGCTGTGAATATTCCAATTTTAGGAATGGGAGGAGTAACTAATGGTGAGGATGCAATTGAGATGTTAATGGCTGGTGCATCTGTAATTGGTGTAGGAACAGCAGTACATTATCGTGGAATTGAAGTCTTTAACAAAATCAATAATGAAATACTTGAGTTTATGGAAGAGAATGAGTACAAGAATTTAAAAGACATTCCAAAACTGGAGAAACTTAATGGATAAACGTTATACTTTGAAAATTGATAAAATTGTTGAAGAAACAAATGATATCAGAACATTCACATTTAAACATGATCTTGATGCGAAGCCAGGTCAGTTCATCATGCTTACAGATTTCGAAGGTGGAGAGAAACCATTCTCTGTATCTGATTGTACAAATGAGGAATTTTCCATAACTGTAAAAAGGATAGGTGAGTTCACAACCCGCCTTTTCCAAAAGTGCGTTGGTGATTTTGTTTCAATAAGAGGTGCTTATGGCTCCTCTTTTTTTGTATCAAAAAATA
>JAVCCD010000154.1 GCA_030765665.1 Candidatus Tenebribacter mawsonii
AGTTTGTCTTCCATATTGTTAATCTCTTACAATATAAAGAGTTATGAATTTGAAATATTCATAGCATCATCATGTTGATAAATTTAAATATTTTCAGGAGTCTTTAATGAAACTAACCGACAACGCTTTGACCGTGCTTGAGAAGCGCTATTTTCGAAAGGATAATGATGGTAAGTCAATAGAAAATTGGGATAAAATGATCAGACGAGTTGCTGTGAATATTAGTAACAGTAATAAGCAAAAAGAGAAATTATATTATGATCTTTTAGACTCCGGAAATTTTCTCCCAAATTCTCCAACTCTTATGAACGCAGGTCATGATCTTCAACAATTATCTGCCTGTTTTGTGTTGCCATTAGAAGATAGCATGGAGAGCATTTTTGAATCAATAAAAAATGCAGCATTGATTCATAAAAGTGGTGGTGGTACTGGTTTCAGCTTTTCCAGATTACGAGAAGCAGATGCACGTGTGAGAAGTACAAATGGTGTCTCCAGCGGACCGATCTCATTTTTAAAAGTATTCAATTCTGCAACAGATGCGGTAAAGCAGGGTGGAACACGGCGTGGCGCAAATATGGCGATATTATCTGTTGATCACCCACAAATATTGGAGTTTATCACTTGTAAAGAGAACACTAAGGAACTTACAAATTTTAATCTTAGTGTGGGAATTACAGAAAAATTCATGAATGCTGTTTATGAAGACGATGAGTATGAATTAATCTCACCACATACAAAAAAAGTTATTAAAAAATTAAAAGCACGTGATGTTTTTGATCTAATAGTTAAAATGGCGCATCAGAATGGAGAGCCAGGGATAATATTTCTAGATAGAATTAATAAACATAATCCAACTCCGCAAATTGGCGAGATCGAATCTACAAATCCCTGTGGAGAACAGCCACTTCTTCCTAACGAGGCTTGTAATTTAGGTTCAATGAACTTAGCTGGAATGATAAAAAATAATCAGATCGATTGGGACACTTTGAAGAAAACAACCAGGGATTCTGTTGATTTTCTTGATAGTGTTATTGATATGTCAAAATTCCCACTTCCTGAAATTGATAAGATGGTTAAGTCGAATAGGAAAATTGGACTCGGTATTATGGGATGGGCAGATCTACTCTTCCTACTTAAAATTCCTTATAATAGTGACGAAGCAATTTTACTCGCAGAGCAGGTAATGGAGTTTGTAGATTATCATTCTAAAGTTAGATCTATTGAACTGGCTGAAGAAAAAGGAGCATTCAAAAATTTCAAAGGTAGTATTTACGAAACAGAAAAATTAATCCGTGAAGATTTAAAGTTGGATTGGAAAGAGCTGAATAAGACAATTGCCAAAAAAGGGATAAGGAATGCAACAACAACAACTATAGCACCAACAGGTACAATTAGTATGATCTGCAATACTTCCGGTGGGGTGGAACCTCAATTTTCGTTGGTTTATGTAAAAAATGTAATGGATGGAAATAAACTTCTTTATATTAATCCTCACTTTGAAAAAGCAATTAAAGATGCAGGTATTTATTCTTCTGAGTTGATGGAAAAAGTAGCAGAGGAAGGAAGTGTGGCTCATATTGCTGAAATTCCAGAGGAGATCAAAAAAGTATTTGTTACTTCTCATGACATCTCACCTAAGTGGCACCTTCGCATGCAGAGTGCTTTCCAAAAATATGTAGATAACGCAGTTTCCAAAACTATAAATTTTACAAAAGAAGCTACTAAAGAAGAGATAAAAATGGCATATGAACTTGCCTATGAATTAGGTTGTAAAGGAGTCACGGTCTATCGTGATGGCAGCCGTGAGAATCAAGTTCTAAATGTTGGAAAAGAAGTTAAAGAAACTAAAACAAATGGGCATCGAGTAGCACCTCGCGAGCGTCCGGAAATCACAACAGGTATGACTCAAAAAATAGAAACTGGCTGCGGTCATCTATATGTAACAATAAATTCTGATGAAAAAGGAGCTTGTGAAATATTTACTCAGATGGGAAAAGTTGGTGGTTGTGCTTCTGCTCAATTAGAAGCTATCGCCAGGCTTACTTCTTTGTTATTACGTTCTAATGTAAAAGTTAGTTCTATAGCTCGTCAATTGAAGGGAATTCGTTGCCCCTCTCCAATGTGGAGTAATGGGGAAATTGTTACTTCATGTGCAGATAGTATCGCAAAATCTTTAGAAGTTTTTTTAACACTTGATCAGGATACGGTTAAGAATATAAAAAAAATTAATAAAAAAGCATCAAATAAACCAAGAAGACAATCAAAGTCTTCTATGAAAATCTGCCCTGATTGTGGTAGTACTGTAGAGCATACTGAGGGCTGTTTGAAATGTAATTCTTGCGGTTGGTCTAAATGTTAAATTAGTTTCTATAGAAAAAAGTTAAAAAATGGGTAGGCAATTTTCCTACCCATTTTTTTATTGCTCCAGAGGAAGATATGAAAAAAATAATTATTAGTTTTTTAGCTTTTACGTTTGCAATCTCACTCGCAGCATCAATTCGTGTTGTCTCATTTAATGCCCTTAATTTTGGTGGAAACGATGAGGATAGACTTCCATTTTTTGAAGCAATTTTAAATGATATTGAAGCAGATCTGTTTTTATTTCAGGAAATCGAAGATAGTATGGGTGGAGAACTTTTATTATCTGCTGTAAACAATGGAACAGACGATTTTTCTGGAACTGTATATTTGAATGGACCGGATACAAACAACTACTTAGTATATCGAAACTCACTAATTACTTTTGGTTCTCAGGATACAGTCTCTACAGAGCTAAGAGATATTTCTGAATACGAGTTGATTATAGATGGTAATTTAATTCGTTTTTATAGCTGTCATTTAAAAGCAAGTACAGGTTACGAAAATGAGCGTTTAGAAGAAGTCTCAAACTTACGTGATCATTTAAATATGTTACCTGATGGCTCTGAATTTATTATTGTGGGAGATATGAATTTCTATACAAGTTCCGAACCTGGGTATCAAAAATTTATTGCTGATGAAAGTAACAATATAGGTCGAGCTGAAGATCTTTCTGATGAAGTAGGAGATTGGCATAATAATTTTGATTATACGTTTGTTCATACCCAATCCACACGTTCAACGCAATTTGGAGGTGGAGCTAGTGGTGGTCTTGACGATAGGTTTGACTTTATTTTCTCTTCGTATCAATTAAATAATGGCTCTGGTTTAGAATATATAGATAATACAATTACTTCATTTGGGAATGATGGGTTACATTTTAATCTATCGATAAATG
>JAVCCD010000254.1 GCA_030765665.1 Candidatus Tenebribacter mawsonii
ATAAAATCCGCCGTACCCATGGTCTATCCGACCTTTAAGATTCATATAAGTAAGCACAACATCAGAAGCACTCAAGTCCCCTGTTATTCCTAACTGAACTCCAATTGCATGATTTCCCATAAGATCTGAGAGTCCGAATTGTAATTGTGCGTATGTACCACTTGATGGAGAGTATGCAGCTCCACCCCAAAGATAATCCAGTGCAAATTTTGGTTTATAGGGTGAAATTGTTGGCTCTTTTGGATCAGTAGGTTTTTTATCCAAGTCTTTATTATAAGCTTTATTCAAGCTATCAATATGTGTAAAATTCCCAATATCTACTTTTGTGATATTGCGTGAATATTCAGGTAATTCTTTTTTAAATTTCTTTTTCTGCTTACCATAAACATTGTATCTATCTAGTTCAAATTTCTCATAAAAATCATCAATAAAGTCAAATTCAATCGGTTTGGAATATTCAGCGTATTCTAAATTATCAAGTGGATTCGATAGAGAATAAATATCCCATCCCCCATTGTAAAAGGCAGAAAAAATAAGTTCACTATTATCAATTGAAATATCTGGAGCAAAAATGCCACCATGAACATTTGTAATCTTTGCTCTCATCCCACTTGCTATATCTATGATATTGCAATTTGATGTGGTTTCGGTTTCACTTACAAAAATTATCTTTTCGCCTGTTTTATCCCAGATTGGGAAACTATTATTCGTTTTATCATTTGTAACTCGAAAGAACTTATCATCGAGTAAATCATAATAAAAAATATTTGTTGTTAGTTTACTGAAGACCTGATCTGCATAAGCATCTTCATTAAATGTTCGTTCAGAAGTAAAAGTAATCTTTGTATCATCCGGTGACCAATGAGGTTGACTGTCAAAATATTGATCATCGGTAATTGTGGTGATTTCATCTGTTTTGAGATCATAAATATAAATATCACTTTTTAGTTCTTTTTGACCTGAGAATACAATTTTATTCCCATCATTAGAAACATCTATTTCAAAGATAGCATCGAATTTTGGAAATTCTAATTCTTGAGATGATTTTCCTGTTTCACTATCTACAATATATATTTTATCTGCAAATGATGTTTTTGATACAACTGCATAATTTTTACCATCTGGGAACCAAGCTAAATTATTTCGCAAATAATGAAATTCCTCAAAATCACCGGTTGATTCTCCACTTAAAATTTTCTTATTTTTAGTGAGTCCAAGAAGGGAACCTCTCCAGATATCAGTTTTAAGATTCCTATTTGAAAAATAGATATACTCATTTCCATCGGGAGTAAAACGAGGAGCATAATTTAGTGATGAACCATCTTTTTCATGTTTTGTCATCCGTAAGAATACTTCTTGGGGAATATCAAATTCCGCAAATTGGGAATAATATTTTCTTTTTAAATAATTTTTCCAACGAAGCTGAATCTGCTCAAAATCTTCATCGAAAATCTTTTTAAATGCTGTATCAGTATTTTTATTATATCTCACAGCATAGAAGAGCTCCATAACTTTGTTTCTACCATATACTTCATCAATAAATACAAGAAAAGATTCACCCAATCTATATGCGTAATAACCACCTATCATTCCCAAATTACCAATTTTATCGTTGAACAATAGATCTAAGACGAACATATTATTGTATACAGATTCTCCATGAATAGCTTCAAATTCTGGTAATCCTTCCTGAAACCAGAATGGCAGCATATTCAAATTTAGCATTTTACTTCTATTCTTGTTTACTTCATTCACATAAGCATGAGTTAACTCATGAGTTAGAACTTCTTCCAACTTTTTATAATCACCATCAAAGGGAACAGCAACTTTATTATGAGCAGTTTCGGTAAATCCCCCAACCCCTTCACCCAAGAGTGCACCTATAACATTTGTTGCTTCAAAATCATCGTGCGATTTATACAATATAATTGGGATTCTATTCATTATGGGTTGCTGAAAATCATTTTTTATATGATAATAAGCTTCTTCTGCTATAAGAACAGCCAGCTTACCAAATTCTTTATTATGATTCGGATAATAAATATCAAAATGCAACGATTCTATCTTTTCCCATTCTAAGTTAGAACTCTGGATCTTATTCTTTCCAAAATTATATGAAAATAGTTGCAAAGTAACTAGTATCAGTAAAATTATTAGAACTATCTTTTTCATTTATTCTCCTAAAGAATTTTAATGTTGAAATATCTTTTTGGATTTTCTTTAATGTCTTTAAGTAAAGAATCGAGTCTGGTTGAAGAACGCATCAAATTTTCGTATAATGCATCTTCACTCACAAGTTTATTAATAGTATTATTCTCAGTTTGCATTTTTTCGGTAATATTGCGAATGCTTGTAGAAGTTTCTTTAATATCATCCAGAGTTGAATTAATAGATGCTATAACTTCTGAAGATCTTTCCATGGAAGTAGAAATACTCTCTTCATTTGATGTAACAAGTTTATTCAACTTAGTAGTAAGCTGATTAGCATTGAGAATTAGTTTTTCAAATTCTTCAGTGTTTTTATCCAGACTTTTATTAATCTTACCTATAACCATTTGAGTAGTATCTATTACAGAATCTAACTGCATCACAAAATTTCCATCTCCTGCGATCTTATCTATTATCACTTGGAAATCTACAACAACACTACTTAGCTCAGAAACAAGTTTCATCAAACCGTATCTTTTTTCTCCATATTGAATAAGAGAAAGATCGAGTTCGCTACCATTGGAGGATGGAATGATCTCAACCTGAACATCACCCATTAAATTAGATTCAATTACAGAGAATTGTGTACCTTCCTTTAGTGGAAAATCGATCTTCACCTGCATATCTATGATGACTCCATCCTGAGCTACTTCAATCTTTTTAACTCTACCCTTCTTCACTCCACTCACGGTTACGCTACTACCAACTTCAATATTCCCAGCATTATGAAATTGAACTTTCACAATTGTCATGTCCTTATTTTGCAAAGTTTCGGTAAACCACATGTAAGAAGCCACAAAAATAATAATGGCAATAATTGTGAATAGCCCAACTTTGAATTCAGTATTCTTTTTATTCTGATAGAATTTCATATTCTTTACCTATTTTACAAACCCTTCTATAATTTTTCTTTTATCATTAATAAAATTATCATATGTCCCGTCAAAAACAATTTTTTTTTCATGTATCATCATAATGTGTCCTTTTATTTTTCTTATACAATCCATATCATGAGTAATAATTATTGAAGTTATATCATACTGATTTTGTAATTTTAAAATCAGTTTAGATATCTCATTTGCTATGATCGGATCAAGCCCTGTTGTAGGTTCATCATAAATTATATATTTTGGCTTAAGAATTATTGCTCTCGCCAGTGCGACTCTCTTCTTCATACCGCCACTAAGCTCTGAAGGCATTTTTGTTAGAACATTTTTGAGTCCGACAAGTTCCAATTTTTCAGTAACTTCTTTTAGGATTTCTGTTTCTGAAAGTTCTGTATGTTCAATAAGTGGGAGGGCTACATTCTGATATACATTCAAAGAATCTAATAAAGCAGATCCCTGAAAAAGCATTGCCATTTTCTTTCTGGTTTCATTAAGCTCAAGTTTATTTAAAGTAAATATGTCCTCGTTATCAACAATAATTGAGCCTTCAATCGGTTCGATAAGACCTTCAATACATTTCATTAAAACGCTTTTTCCGGTTCCACTTTGCCCTACAAGAATTGTTATCTGATTCTCTAAGATATCAAAATCTATATTCTTTAAAATTTCTTGATCACCAAAACTGATCGAAAGATTCTTTATTTCTATCATTAATTTAATCCACGTTATTTAATTTTAACTTCAATACCATCATATTTTTTTGAAATAGGTTTTAGATGTAAATACTTTTTCTCAAGAATTTCATCACTCTTTACATATATGCGGACATAATGATCTGAAAGGGCAGTCCAATAATCATCTTTTTTCTGTTCAATTACACCCTTCAGTTCAATATTATTTGCTATGATAAAATCCAAATATTCAGTTAATTTTAGGTTTGATATTGATAGTAGTTTATTACTTCTCTGCTTTATAATATTTCCGTTTACATGCCCACTCATCTTTTCTGCACGAGTTCCAGGTCTTTTGGAATATGAAAAAACATGAAGATATGTAAAATTGAGATTGGTTAAAAAGTGATGAGTTTTTTGGAAAAGCTCTTCTGTTTCTCCTGGTAATCCTGCAATTACATCTATACCAATTGCAACATCTGGAAAGATCTTTCTTATTTTCGTTATTGTATTATGGAATTGTGTTGTTGAATATCGTCTTCCCATTTTATCAAGTAATTCATCACATCCTGTTTGAAGAGGGATATGAAAATGATGGCATATTTTTTTACTTTTTTTAAAAAAATCTAATAATTCATCAGTAAGAAGTTGAGGTTCAATTGAGCTTAATCTAATAAGCTCAACTCCATTAATTTTCTCAATTTCATCCAATAATTTTGCCA